>JAQBUY010000027.1 GCA_027623775.1 Pseudomonadota bacterium | reverse complement strand
GCGCAGGACTCATAATCCTGCGAGACATGGCAAATATGCTAGAGCACTTAAAAAAAATCGTGTAAATAAATGGTGGAGTCAGGAAAGAGAATATAAAATATCATTATTAAATCTCAATAACTTAAAGCAACCTATTTTAGCTTACTCTCATGATGGAGATGATTTTTCTAATCCAACAACCCTTAGTTTTTTATCTAAGGTAGATTTAGTAAATTTTATTGATTATTCATCTTCTGATTGTGAAGGTCAGTTTAAGACAGGAGGCGATCATGATATTTTTATTGATAAATGCTTTGGAAATAAAGTTAGCCGCCAAAATGAAATTACTGATTATTTAAAAAGTATTAATTTTTAAAAGAAATTTTAAAAATTCTTTTCTTTCCAATTTTTAAAATAGAACCTTCATCTTTATCTGTTATTTCATGATTAATGTCATTAATTGCAATATCATTGATTTTAATTCCACTATTTTCAATCATCCTCTTTGCTTCAGATTTAGAAGGTATTAGATTATTTATAGCTAAAATATCAGTTAATTTTAATGAAACGTCATTATTAATCTGAATTAAATCAACATCTTGATCAAAGTTCTTATTTTCAAATAGGTCTGTTGCTTTTTGCTCTGCGGCCAATGCATCTTCTTTAGTGTGGCAATCTGATGTAACTACCAAAGCTAGTTTCTTTTTAGCCCTATTAATATCTTCCTTTATTAGAGATGTAATTTCTTCTTTGTCTAAGTCTGAAAATATTAGTAAAAGTTTTTTAACATCTTTATCATCAACGTTTCTCCAGTACTGAAAGAAATCAAATGAATTAAATTTTTCTTTATCAATCCAAACAGCTCCCTGTTCAGTTTTACCCATTTTCTTTCCAGAGGAAGTAGTTAAAAGGGGGGTAGTTAATCCGTATGAATCTTTTTTGCTAATTTTAGAAATTAACTCTATACCTAAAACTATATTGCCCCATTGATCAGAACCGCCGATTTGAAGAGAGCAATTATTGTTTTTATTTAAATAGTAGAAGTCGTAACTTTGAAGAACCATATAATTAAATTCTAAAAAAGATAAAGACTGTTCTCGTTTTAATCTATCTTTAACGCTCTCAAACGTTAACATTCTATTAATTGATAAGTGACTACCTACGGTTCTTAGAAGTTCGATATAATTTAAGTCTGATAACCAGGTATCATTATTTACATACGTTATGTTATCTTTGTAATCTCTAAAGTAGTGATTAAAAATTCTTTTAAAATTTTCTATATTATTATTAATCGTCTCATATTCTAAAATTTTTCTAGATTCATCTTTCCCCGATGGGTCTCCAACTTTTGTAGTGCCACCCCCTAATAAAATAATAGCTTGATGTCCTAATTTGACTAACTGCTTGATAGCTCTTAACTGTACAAGGCTACCCGCATGAAGAGCATCTGAGGTGGCGTCAAAACCAATATAAAAGAATGATTTTTCTTTATTAAGATGCTTGTTAAGTTCTTCCTCATTGGTACATTGATGGAATAAGTGCCTATCTTTAAATTGTTGTATATAATCAACCATATTTAATAGTTAACATAATTTTGAATTAATAAAATGGAATATATTGCCCTTGGATCAATGTCAGGTACTTCTTTAGATGGTATTGACCTTAGTATTATTAAAAGTAATGGGCTTGATAGCTTTCAAGAAATTGACAATCTTTTTGAACCCTATTCAGAAGATCTTAAAACTGAAATTCATCGAGTTATAACTGATGGCTATCTATTAAATCCTAATCTACCGACTCTAATCTCAAATGAGTACTTGAATTCAATTGATAAAATTATAACCAGAAATAAATCATTAAATATTGATATCTTAGGCATTCACGGACAAACAGTATTTCACGATGAAGCTCTAAAAATATCATTACAAATTTTTAATAAAAATGTCATTACTAAATCTTATCCTTTCATGGTTTCTAACTTTAGAAAAAATGATCTCCTAAATGGAGGTTGTGGGGCTCCAATAATTCCAATTTTTCATCAGCTTCTATCTAATAAATTTCAAATAGATAATTGTGTCTTTGCAAATATAGGAGGAGTAACAAATATTACAATTATTAAAAAAGAAATGATAAAAGCGTATGATTTATGTTTTGGTAATAGCTTATCTGATGATTTGATAAAAGTGCATAATAAAAAATATCTATATGATAAAGACGGTATTTATTCTTCGGGTGGTTTAATAAATCAGGACTTAGAAAAATTAATCTATTCAGATGATTTCTTTAGAAAAGATACTCCAAAAACACTAGATAGAAATTATTTTCATAAATATTTTAATGATCTAAAAAATTATTCAAATCACTCACTTGGAAATACTTTGTACACTTTATGGAATATTTTATCTTCTGAAATTATAAATTATTCTCATAATTCTCAAGTGATACTGTGTGGTGGGGGTAGAAAAAATAATACTCTTATTAAAATTTTAAAAAGCCGTCACAAGAATATTACAGATATTGATGAGTTTGGCTTAAATGGAGATTTCATAGAATCTCAAGGAATGGCTTATTTAGCTATTAGAAGATTTCTTAAGATTCCTTCAACTTTTAAAGACACGACTGGTATAAGCAAAGAAGTTTACTTAGGTGAAATTAATTAGATCTATTTTTTTTAATATACTTAGAAATTGTTGTCATTAAAGGATCTAACTGGCCTTCAAATAAATGATTTGATTTACTTATAGTTTCCATCGTCACTTCAGCATTTTTTTGTTTTTTAAAATTTTCATAAAATTGTTTAATGCTATCTTTTTTTACAATTTCATCTTGCTCTGCCTTCACAATTAAAGTCTTAATAGGGCATGGTGATAGAAAATTAAAATCATATAAATTTATAGGGGGTGCTATTAAAATGAGTCCGTCCACTTCAGGTCTTCTCATTAATGTTTGAAATCCTATCCAAGCTCCAAATGAAAAACCAACAATCCAACAAGACTTAAAATCTTCATTTTTTTTTTGTAACCAATCTAATGATACACTCGCATCATTTAATTCACCTTCACCTTCAGTAAAAGCTCCATCACTTTTTCCGACACCTCTAAAATTAATTCTCAATGTAGAGAATCCATTATCTTTCATTACTTTAAATGCTGCATAATTTACTTTGGAGTCCATTGTTCCCCCATGTTTAGGGTTAGGATGTAGTATTATTGCTATATTAGGTTTTTCTTCTTCACTAGGAGAGTATTTTGCTTGAAGTCTACCCTCACCACCTTGTATAAATACTTCTGGCATATTAAGATCGCGATTGTAGATTATTTTTGATATTAATAGCAACACCTAAATGAACACACTTGGATTTAATAAAGAACCTTCAAAAACAACTGTTGTTGTTGCGATGTCAGGCGGGGTCGATAGTTCTGTAACAGCTGGATTATTAAAAGAACAGGGTTACAATGTTATCGGTATCACACTTCAGTTATATGAATCTAAAGATTCAGCAAAAAAAGGATCATGTTGTTCTGGGTTAGATATTTATGATGCCAGACGTGTTGCTCAAAAATTAGATATTCCTCATTATGTTTTTAATTATGAAAAAACTTTTAAAAAAGAAGTGATTGATTATTTTATAGATTCTTACGCTAATGGAGATACTCCAATTCCATGTATTAAATGTAATGAAACAGTTAAATTTAGAGATCTTATGTCTTTTGCAAAAAAACTTGAAGCTGACTGTATGGCTACAGGTCATTATGTTAAAAGAGAGGGCACTACAGATAAAGCATTAATGTACAGGGCTAATGATAAAACAAAGGATCAAAGTTATTTTCTCTTCGCTACTACTCAAGAACAATTAGATTTTTTAAGATTCCCTTTAGGTTCATTAACTAAAAATGAAACAAGAGACCTTGCTAAAAAACTCGGTCTTAATGTTCATGATAAAAAAGATAGCCAGGATATTTGTTTTATTCCTAATGGAGATTACAAAAGTTTTATAAAATTAAATTCAAAAGAAGGCAACGTTTTAGACCGCTCTGGAAAAATTATTGGCAAGCATGAAGGAATACATAATTTTACAATTGGCCAAAGAAGAGGAATGGGAATTGCCTCAGATAAACCATTTTATGTTGTTGATATATTGAAAGATACTAATGAAATAGTTGTTGGAGACAGAGAGAACTTGCTAGGCCAGTCTTTAATACTAGATGAATTAAATTTTATTATGCCCGATATTGATATTTCATTACCTGTCTTGCAAATTAAATGCAGTGCAAAAATTCGATCATTATCAACTCCAGTCGAAGGAACATTGCATAAAAAAGAAAATATTTTTTCTTTTACGTTTGATAGTCCTATAGAATCTATTACTAGAGGTCAGGCTTGTGTTCTTTATGATAATGAAAGAGTCCTAGGCGGGGGCATTATTAAGCAAAAATTGAACTAAAACTTAATTAATTTCGTATTTCCTTGTATAGTAAATTACAAAATTCTATACATACAAACTAAAACATAATGGTAGCTTCAGAACAAACAATCAAACAAGTCAATAAACTAGGATCATCTGATTATAAGTATGGATTTTCTTCTGATATTGAGAGTATCCAGGCTCCAAAAGGCTTAAATGAAGAGGTTGTAAGATTTATTTCTAAGCAAAAAAATGAGCCTGAATGGATGCTTGAATGGAGATTGAAAGCTTTTAGCGTATTTAATAAGCTTAAAAAACCAGATTGGGCAAAGTTAAATTTCCCAGAAATTGATTTTCAAGATTACTACTATTACTCAGCTCCTAAAAGCATGAAAGATAAGCCTAAGTCATTAGATGAGATTGATCCGGAAATTTTAAAAACGTATGAAAAACTCGGTATTCCAATTCAAGAACAAAAAATTTTATCAGGGGTGGCCGTTGATGTAGTTTTGGATTCAGTTTCTATTGCTACAACTTATAAAAAACAATTAAGTGAACTTGGTATAATATTTTGTCCTATATCTGAAGCAATTCAGGAACATCCAGATTTAATAAAAAAATATTTAGGAAGCGTTATACCTGTATCTGACCATTCTTTTGCAGCTTTAAATTCAGCTGTATTTACTGATGGTTCTTTTGTTTATATTCCCGAAAATGTTCGTTGCCCTGTTGAGCTCTCTACTTACTTTAGAATTAATGCAATCAATACTGGTCAATTTGAAAGAACTTTAATAATTGCTAATAAAAATAGCTATGTTAGTTATTTAGAAGGCTGTACAGCTCCAATGAGAGATGAAAATCAATTGCATGCAGCAAATGTAGAGCTAATAGCGTTAGACAACGCTGAAATTAAATATTCAACTGTTCAAAACTGGTATCCTGGAGATAAAGAGGGCAAGGGTGGAATATATAATTTTGTTACTAAACGCGGTGCTTGCAGAGGAGTAAATTCAAAAATTTCTTGGACGCAAGTAGAAACTGGCTCTGCCATTACTTGGAAATATCCAAGCTGTATATTGCAAGGAGATAATTCTAAAGGTGAGTTTTATTCCGTAGCGATTACAAATAATTTCCAACAGGCAGATACAGGAACAAAAATGATTCATATTGGAAAAAATACAAGTAGCAAAATCATCTCTAAAGGAATTTCAGCGGGTAATGCAAGTAACACTTATAGAGGCCTAGTAAAAATCCAACCATCTGCTACTAATGCAAGAAATTTTACACAATGTGATTCACTTCTAATTGGTAATGAATGTGGTGCTCACACAGTTCCATACATTGAATCTTCTAATAGTGGGGCTCAAGTAGAACATGAGGCTACAACCTCGAAAATTAATGAAGATCAACTTTTTTATTGTCAACAAAGAGGATTATCAAATGATGAAGCTATAGGTTTAATTGTAAATGGCTTTTGCAAGGAAGTTTTACAACACCTTCCTATGGAATTTGCAGTAGAAGCTCAAAAGTTAGTAAGTATAAATTTAGAAGGTAGTGTTGGGTAATGTTAAATATAAATAATTTAAAAGCATCTATTGGCGATAAAGATATCCTAAAAGGGGTATCTCTTAGTATAAATAAAGGAGAAGTACATGCTTTGATGGGCCCTAATGGATCCGGCAAAAGCACTTTGGCTTATGTGCTTTCAGGAAAGGATAAGTATGAAGTTAATGAAGGGACTGTTGACTTTAAGGGTAAAAATTTACTTAATATGAATGTAGAAGAGAGAGCGAACAATGGATTGTTTTTGGCTTTTCAATATCCTATGGAAATACCAGGCGTTCAAACTTCTTTTTTTTTAAGAACCGCAATTAATGCAAAAAGAAAATTTAATAATCTTCCAGAATTAGATGCCCTTGAATTTGCTAAATTATTAAAGTTAAAAGCTCAAGAGCTGAATATAAATTCAGATATGTTGAAAAGGGATTTAAATGTCGATTATT
Source organism: Pseudomonadota bacterium (assembly GCA_027623775.1). Classification (GTDB taxonomy): domain Bacteria; phylum Pseudomonadota; class Alphaproteobacteria; order HIMB59; family HIMB59; genus HIMB59. Next base: position 9,085 of record JAQBUY010000027.1, on the reverse strand, counting down.
CTGGTGGAGAAAAGAAAAAACAAGAAATTCTTCAACTCTCTATGCTTAATCCAGATTTAGCTATTCTTGATGAAACAGATTCTGGGTTAGATATTGACGCATTAAGAATTGTGTCTGAAGGAGTTAACAAAGCTAGAAATAAAGAAAATTCATTTTTAGTGATCACCCATTACCAAAGACTATTAAATTATATTAAGCCTGATTTTGTGCATATTATCGCTGATGGAAAAATAGTTAAATCTGGTGACTATTCATTAGCTCTTGAGTTAGAAGATCAAGGATATGAAAAAATGGCTAAAGCATAATGAATGTTGATAAATTTATTGAAAATATAAAAAATAAAGAAATTAATACTTATTTTCAAAAAAATTTACTCGCAGTTAATCCATTTAAAAGTCATAAAATTGAAAATTATAAATATTCCCAATTAAATAAAATTGATTTTAATAAAAGTCATAATTATATTCATGAATTAAATTTAAATACCAAAGACAACTTCTTAGATGACTTCCAGAAAAGTAAAGTTAGAGAGGGTATCTCTTCTGATCACATAAGTTGGAATTTTAATGGTCCTGATAGCGCTATTAGATTATCTGGCTTAATTGAAGATCCATTTAACCATATTTTTAATTTAGACAATATTAATAATGATATTTGCATAATAGATCTTTCCTTATATGAAGAAATTAATTTTGTATTTAATTATACAAAAAACAAAAAAATTTCAATAGTCATTATAGATTCAAATTACAATATTCATAAAAGTCCAAAGTGTTTTAAATTTAATGTTTACGAAAAATCAAACATTGAAATTTTGCAAATGAGCTATAATAAAAATACAAGTTTAATTTTTTATGAATTTAATCAGTTTAATTCGTCGGTTGTTAATTTAACTGTACTACAAGCAAATAATATCCATTTAAGAAATGAATATTATTTTAATTTAGGGTCAGATTGTATTTGTAAAATTTCAGGAGCTAATTTTTCTAATCTAGGTATAAATGATAATTATTCTTTCATTCAACATAGTAAGCCAAATTCTTCAAGTAGAGAGATTTTTAAATCTATAGTTGATCATGGTGCTATAACTAATTTTCAAGGTAAAATTTATGTTAATAAAATCGCTCAAAAAACTGACGGTTATCAAATGAGTAGATCTTTATTGTTAGACGATATATCTAAATCAAATAATAAACCTGAACTTGAAATATATGCTGATGACGTGAAATGTAGTCATGGTTCAACCGTGAGTAATATTAATGAAGATCATCTATACTACTTCAATTCTAGGGGCATAAGCTCTGAATTAGCTGCTAAAATTCTTAAAAAAGCCTTTATTCAAGAAGTTTTAGACTCTATTGAAAACATATCCCTTAAGGAATTATCTGATAAAATGATAAATGAATTTTTATAATGAGTAATATCTTTAAAGCAGATTTCCCTATTCTACAAAAAAGAATAAGAAATAATGTTATCACTTATCTTGATACTGCTTCTTCTTCTCAAAAACCAACTGCCGTAATAGATTCCATAAGTAATTTTTATTTAAACTCTTATGAAAATGTTCATAGGGGGATGAACTCTCTAAGTATAGATGCTACTGAAATTTATGAATCTACTAGAGAGAAAGTAAGATCTTTTATTAATGCCAAATCTACAAATGAAATAATTTTTACAAAAAATGCAACAGAAGGTACGAATATTATTGCAAATGCCTTATTCTCTTTCCTGGAAGATGGCGATGAAATTATAACAACTGAACTTGAGCATCATTCAAATTTTATTCCTTGGATGTCTTTAGCTAAAAAAAAAAATTTAACTTTTAAAGTCGTTCCTATTTTACCTAATGGGACAATTAGAGAAGAAGATATTATAAATGCTATATCTGAATCTACTAAGCTTGTTGCTATTTCACATATGTCAAATGTAACGGGCCAGATGATAGATGTGAAAAAAATTAAAGCATCTGTTAAAAAAGATATTTTATTTTTTATTGATGGCTGTCAATCTATAGCTCATAGGAGTGTGGATGTTCAGGATTTAGATTGTGATTTTTTTGTTTTTTCATCTCATAAACTATATGGTCCTTCTGGAGTAGGGGTCCTTTACGGTAAAGAAGGTCTTTTGAATTCTCTTCCTACAGTGATATTTGGAGGAGGTATGATCAATCAAGTCGAATTAGATAGCTTTACTCCAGCTATTCTTCCAAATAAGTTTGAGGCAGGAACTCCACCAATTGAAGCTACGGCCGGTCTTTCTGCTGCATTAGATTATTTAATAGAAAATAAATTTGAAAACTATTTTGATGAAGAGATTAAATTGCGTGAATCTTTAATTAATGAATTAAAAAATCTTGGCAATATAGATATCTATGGTGTATCGGATGATATTCATGCCTCTTCAATTGTTTCCTTCAATGTTCAAGGTAAAAATTATAATGATATTGCTACTTTCTTAGATCAATATGGAGTAATGATTAGAAGTGGACATCATTGCTGCCAGCCTTTTATGAAAAAACTAAAAATACCTGGTACTTGTAGGGTTTCATTTGGAATTTATAATTCTCAAGAAGATATATCTCTATTTATAGATGCTCTTAATAAAACCAATAAATTACTTTCATGAATGACAATAAAACCTTAGCTGATTTTTTACCAAAACTTAATACTGAAGGAGAGTTAATTTTAGGTGATCTTAAAGATTCAGCTCTTAAACCAATTACAAAACAAGACGTTATAGATAAAATTTTACTTATTGATGATCCTGAATTGGGCATTAATATTTATGATCTAGGTTTAATTTATGAACTTAATATAGAAAACAATAATATTGAGGTATTAATGACCTTAACAACCGTTAATTGTCCCGTAGCTGATACAATGCCTAATGATATTGCTAAAAAAATAGCAACCATTGATGATTGTGGTCAAATTAAGGTCAAATTAACATTTGATCCTCCCTGGACTAAAGATATGATGAGTGAGGATGCTAAATTAGCTCTAGGATTTTGATATGACACAATTATTTTCATTAACAGACACAGCTGTATTAAAAATTAAAAATATGCTTGCTGACCAAAAAGATAAAATGGGCTTAAGAATTGGTCTTAATACAAGAGGTTGTGCAGGATTAAGCTATACAATGGATTACGCAACTTCAGATAATATTAATGAATGTGAAAAATTAGAAAATTATGAAGTTCCTCTTTTTATCGATAATAAAGCCGTAATGTATATTATTGGAACACAAATGGATTTTGTTAAAGAAGAATTTGGCGAAAGGTTTGTTTTTAATAATCCAAATCAAACTAGTGAATGTGGTTGTGGTGAAAGCTTCCACGTAGAATCTTAAACAATATTTAATTAAAACTCATGTCAGTTATTTACGGATTATTGTCTGCCCTTAGTTTTGGTATTGGCGATTTCTTAGCAAGATTTTCATCTAAAGAAATTGGATTTCAAAGATCTTTATTTTGGATGTTTGTAGTTGGTGGTATTTTTTATTTATCTCTCTATTCTATATTTTTTGGCGGATTTAATCCTAACTTAAAGGGTTTAATTTATTGTGCTATTGCCGGCATTCTAATAATGTTTGGCCTTCTTTTTCTCTATAATGGATTAGAGAGAGGTCCTGTTTCTATTGTTGCTGCAATAACCGCCACAAATCCATTTTTTGTTTTTCTTATAAGATTTTTTTTAGGATCTGAGCCTACAAAATTACAATGGTATGCAACAATTGCAATAATATCTGGAGCAGTACTTATTTCTTTTAGTGCTAATTCCTTCAAAGAAAGTCTAGGTATGGATTTAAAAAAAATAAGAGAATCGATTTTACTTGCCTTAGGAGCTAGTATTTTTTTAGCGTTTGGTCTTATTTTTTCTCAGGAGGCATCTATCTATCTCAATACCACTGAAACAGTAATCTATATTAGATTTTTTAGTTTATTTTCAATTGCTATATTGCTTTTAGTTCTAAAAATAAAACCAATCTTAACTAGAAAAGCAGTCCCTATACTTTTTTTTCAAGGGATCTTAGAGACATCAGGTTATTTTTTTTTAATATCAGCTTTTATTTTCGATCCTATAGGGGTAGCAGTTGTTGTTTCTTCTGCTTTTGGGTTAGTGACAATTATTCTTGCAAGATTTATTTTGAAAGAAAAAATTGAAAAATTTCAAATATTAGGAATCTCAATTACTTTTATTGGAATTGTAGGTATCTCTACAAACGAAAAAATATATGATTTGTTGATAAATAATTTATCTAACTTGCTTAATTAATCGATCTTTATCAAAATTTACAGAATTTATAGCTATTGATAAGCAAATTATAAATCCGCCTAAAAGCGTATATGAGCCAGGTGTTTCATTAACTCCTAAAAATGGTACCCATGCCCATATAATTCCCCCAATAACTTCTAAAAGTGAAAGCATTGTCAATTCACCTGATAGTAATTTTTTTGAACCAAGACTATAAAGAATTAGTCCAGAACCAACTAAAGAACCATGGACAATGCTTAAAAAAATATTTTTTAATGGAATATAAATCGAACCATTTGATACTAAAAGTATTGTGAAAGAAAAAATTGCACAAAAAATTCCAGCATAAATAAGAATATAAAATTTTTTGATATCATTCTTACTTCTTAGCATTACTGTAAATCCCGCAAATCCAAGACTAGCCACTAATCCAGTCAAAAGTCCAAAAAGGGATCCGCTTATTTTTCCCTGAAGCATCATTATAATTACACCGATTAAAGCAAATATCATGGCTATAAAATTTTTTTTTGAAATTTTTTCTTTAATTACAACAAATGCTATAATGGAAGCTAAAAATGGCATTAATGCCAACATAAGTAAAGTAACAGCTGCTGTTGTATTTGTGATTGAGTATATAAAGCCAATCATTGTACACATTAGTAATAAACCGCCATATATAGTTATTTTATCAAAAGTAAAAAAATTCTTTAAAAAGTTTCCCCTATCTTTAACTAGTAAAAAAATACAAATTATTAAAGCTACTGTAACTCCTCTAATAATTAAGTAGGGTAGTTGATACAGTTGAGGATCAACCATACTTTTAACTACAACAGCTCCAAAACTCCAAATTAATCCACTTATAATAACTAAAATTGTAGCTTTTGAATGATCGGACAATTTAATTCATCATAGGTAATTAAAACTAAGCATTAAAAAAATCAATTAAGGAGTCGATGCTTTCAATTTTTTGATTTTCTCCAGATTTATCTCTTAAAGTAAAATTACCACTTTCAATTTCTTTTTCCCCAATAACTAATGTGTAGGGAATTTTTTTAGTTACAGATGTTCTGATTTTATATCCAAGCTTATTGTCAGATTGATCAACAATAGATCTTACCTTATGGTTAATTTTTTTATTTAAGTCATTACAGTAGTCAGTGAATTTTTCAGATATAGGGAGAATAGCCAACTGAACAGGTGTAATAAATAAAGGCAACCATCCATTAGTATTCTCTAAAATAATTGCAATAAATCTTTCTAACGAACCTATTAATGCTCTGTGAATCATGATTGGAGTTTTATTATCATCATTTCTATCTTTGTATTTTGCTCCAAGTCTACTTGGTAAATTAAAATCAATTTGAATAGTTCCACATTGCCATTCTCTTCCCAGTGAATCTTCTAAAGTAAATTCAATTTTTGGACCGTAAAAAGCACCCTCACCTTCTAAGATATTAAATAGTTTATCACTATCTGTGAGAACTTTTTTTAATTGAGTTTCTGAATTTTCCCAATCTCCATCAGAGCCAATACTTTTTTCCGGTCTTGTAGATATGTTGTATTTGACTTTAGTAAACCCAAATTCTTTATAAATTTTTTCAATTAAATTTGCTGTTTCATTGCAAACTTCATAAATTTGATCTTCTGTACAAAAAATATGCGCATCATCCATAGTAAAGCCACGAACTCTAAAAAGACCGTTTAATGCCCCAGAAGGCTCATAGCGGTGACATTTTCCAAATTCTGAATATCTTAAGGGAAGATCTTTATAAGTTATTAATTCTGAGTTAAACAAAACTATATGACAGGGGCAGTTCATTGGTTTTAATGCAAAAGTTTTATTGTCAGATTCAATGGTAAACATATTTTCTTTAAAATTATCCCAATGACCAGATTTCACCCATAGGTCATTTGAAACTAATTCGGGAGTTTTAACTTCAAAGTAATTAAGTTTTCTCTGCTCTTCTCTAATATAATTAGTAATATTTCTATATAGAGTAAGTCCATTCGCCTTCCAAAAAACATTGCCAGCTGAAAATTCAGTTAAGAGAAATAAGCTCATATCCATACCTAGTCTTCTATGATTTCTTTCTTTAGCTTCATCTATGTTTTTTATATGAACATCTAGTTCTTTTTTTGAAAACCAAGCTGTTGCATATATCCGTTGAAGCATTTTATTAGTACTTATACCTCTCCAATAAGCTCCTGATATATTAATGATTTTAAAATGAGGCTGATATTCCTTAGTACTTAGGTGATGTGGCCCCTTACATAAGTCTATAAAATTTTCTTGTTCATAAATTGTTAATTCCGCATCTTCAATACTATTAATTAGTTCTAATTTATATTTATTATCACGAAATAATTCTAAAGCTTCATTTTTGGTAATGGATTTTTTATGAAAATTTCTAGTTTGATTTAATATTTCCTTCATTCTATTTTCAATTTTTGCTATATCATCTTCATTTAAAGGTCTTTCAATATCAAAATCATAATAAAATCCATTTTTAATAAATGGTCCTATTGTGGGTTTAGTATTTGGAAATAAAGAGATAACAGCTTCAGCCATAATATGAGCCATATCATGTCTCATAATATTTAATGCATCTTCACTTAATTTTTTGATAGGACGACTTCCTTCTGAATTTATATCAGAGTAGGTGCCATCTGAATTTTTATATGCTACGACTTCATTCATTATTTATTTCCTTAAAGAAACAACTTTCTTCTCCAGTGTGACAAGCTTTTTTACCATCTAAATCAACTTTATAAACTAATGAATCACTATCACAATCTATAAGAATACTGACTATTTTTAAGTAATTTCCAGAAGTATTTCCTTTTAACCATAATTCATTCCTACTTCTACTCCAAAAATGAGCTAATTTTTTTTCTATGGATAACCTTACTGCCTCCTCATTAGAGTAAGCTAACATTAAAATCTTAAGTGAATCCGTATCTTGGACAATTACAGGAACTAATCCGTCTTTATTGTATTTGATATTTGATAATTTAATTTTTTCCACTAATTTACAATGATTAACAAAGGTTTTATTTATTTATGAGTTTTACTGTAATTGCACCAATTTTCAATGAAGAAAAGAATGTGCAAATTCTTTTTGATGAGATTTTGAATTCATGCAGTAAAATACCCTTAACTCAAGTAATTTTTGTAAATGATTTCTCCAATGATAAATCTTTAAATCAATTAAAAAATATCAAAAATTCAAAATTTAAGTTTATATCTCATGATTCGACATTAGGTCAAAGCGCTGCTATTCATTCAGGCGTTATAAATTCACAGACCGACGTCATTATTACAATTGATGGAGATCTTCAAAATGATCCATCGGATATTCCTAAAATTTTTAATAAATTTATAGAACTTAAAAAAAATGAAATATTTATTCAAGGATATAGATCTTCAAGAAAAGACACTTTATCTAAAATTATCGCATCTAGAATTGCTAATTATATTAGAGCTTTAATTTTAGGTGATAGTCATCCCGATTCAGGTTGTGGTTTAAAAATTTTTAATAGGAGTGACTATCTATCAATACCTCATTTTAAAAATATGCATCGGTTTATGCCATTCTTATTTAAGATGATTGGATGTGCCACTCATAGTATTGATGTAAATCATAGAAATAGACAGTCTGGAATTAGTAAATATAATAATACCGGTAGGGCAATAGCTGGTATTTATGATTTATTTGGTGTTGTTTGGCTTAAAAAAAGATATTTAAAAAATTTTTATGCAAAAGGCGATCAAATAAAATGACAAACGAAACAATTTGGTTAGGAATTGGTTTTTTTGGACAGGGTTTATTTTTTATGAGATGGGTAGTTCAATGGATTTCCTCAGAAAAAAAAAAGAAAAGTGAAATTCCTGTTCTTTTTTGGTACTTTAGTTTAATAGGAGGACTTATTACATTAATTTATGCAATTTATCGAGTTGACCCAGTATTTATATTAGCCCAATCTTTTGGTTTAGTTGTTTATTTAAGGAATATCTATTTTATTTATTTTTCAGAAAAATGATTTTTCATGTTGCTCCAATGATGGGGTATACTGATTATTATTTTAGAAATCTGCTTCATTTCCTATATTCAGATAATATAAAAACTTATTCAGAAATGATTGTTGATAAAGCAATTATCTATAATTCAGAAAAAACACTCGCAAAGCATTTTTGTAAATCAAATAAGAGCATTATCCAAATAGCAGGTTCTAACCCAAAAGAAATATCTGAATGCATTAGAATTTTAGATAATATCCCTCATATTAAAGAAATTAATTTTAATTTAGGCTGTCCTAGTTCTAGAGTTCAGGAAAATAAGTTAGGTCTCGCACTAACTCAATATCCCGATGAAGTTAATGACTGCTTAGAAGAAATTTCAAATTCAAATAAGATTATATCTGTTAAATGTCGATTAGGCTTAGGTCTAGAGGAAGACCAGGATTATATATATAATTTTTTGAACATGTTTCAAAAAAAAAAAATTAATAAAATCATTATACATTGCAGAAATGGAGTTTTAAATCTTAACACTAAGAATAATAGAAAAATTCCTAAAATTAACTATAAACTTTTTTATAAATGCTTAAGCGATTTTCCAGATATTAAACTCATACCTAATGGTGAGATTAATTCCAATGAAACAATTCATGACTTTATTAGCAAAAATATAAACGAAGTCATGATTGGTAGGAAATTTACAGAAGAGCCCTTATTTTTACACAATCAGAATTTTTTAAAAATTAATGAGATAGATGTTAAAATTTTAGAATATTTGTTTTTTGTATTAAAATATCCTATCGTTAAAAAA
>JAQBUY010000026.1 GCA_027623775.1 Pseudomonadota bacterium | reverse complement strand
AATTATGGAAATTATCCCTTTTGATAAAAGAATAGGTTTTATTTGGTATAATGGTGAAATTGTCGAATGGCAAAATGCTACTACACACGTTCTTAATCATGGCCTTCATTACGGAAGTTGTGTATTTGAAGGATTAAGAGTCTATTCATCTAATATTTATAAATTAGAAACTCATACTGATAGGCTTTTTCATTCAGCAAATAGAATGGGTATGGATGTTCCATATACAAAAAATGAATTAAATGATGCCCAACAAGATATTATTAAAAAAATGAACATATCATATGGCTATATTAGACCTATTATTTGGAGAGGTAGTGAAATGATGGCTATTTCAGCTCAAAAAAATAAAATTAACGTAGCAATTGCTACATGGGAGTGGCCTTCATATTTTTCTCCTGAAGATAGGCTTAGAGGTATTTCTCTTCAAACTGCAGAGTGGAGGAGACCTCCAGCAAATACTGCTCCTACAGATGCTAAGGCCGCAGGTCTTTATATGATTTGCACTCTTTCAAAACACAAAGCTGAAAAAGAAGGTTTTACTGACGCTCTTATGTTGGATTATGAAGGTAAGGTATGTGAATCAACAGGATCTAATATTTTTTTTGTTTTTAATGGCGAACTTCATACCCCAATTCCGCACTGTTTCCTTAATGGAATTACTAGACAAACAGCAATGAGTATAGCTTTGAATCAAAATATAAAAGTAGTGGAGCGAGACATATACCCTGAAGAAATCAAAGACGCTGATGAAATATTCTTAACTGGATCAGCTGTAGAAATTAATCCGGTTAGAAAGATAGATAATATGGAATTTAAAGTGGGTCATATCACTAAAATGATTTCAGGCTTATATCTAAGTGAGGTTGATGAAAATTTTCAAAATAATAAAGAAAATTCTCAATAAATTAGTTCTTAATTACATCTTTCCATTTTAAATTTTTTTCTAAATCTTTCTCTTTGGCTTCAACTATTTTTGAGTCATCTCCGTATTGACTAAACTTCCAAAATGCAGCCTTAGTTTTTAATTGATCTATTATAAATTCATTTGATCTTATAGATTCTTCTCTATGAGGCGAAGATGTCATGATAAAAACTATTTTATCACCAAGTGGTATCTTTCCCACTCTATGAACAATAATACAATTATTTAAATTCCATTTATGAATAGCTTCAGTCCTTATTTTATCTAATTGTTTTATAGCAAGGTCCTCGTAGCATTCTAAAAAAATAGCCTCAATAGATTCCTTTTCATTAAATAAATCTTCTCTTACGGTTCCTAGAAATATTGAAACTGCTCCATTTTTATGGGATTTTATATTCGAATATAGATCATCAAGACTAAAATCTTTATTTGTAATTTTTATCATTATCCCCCTGTAACAGGAGGTAGAATTCCCAACTCATCACCATCAACTATATCAATAGTTTCATTTTCAATTTCTTTGAAATTGATAAAAAATTTAATTGAGTCGTCACTAAATATTTCTGAAAAAAAATTATCTTTTTTAATCAAAAATAATTTTAAATCTTTAAAGTTTAATTTTTCTTCAATTTCAAATAAATCTTGAGATTTATTTAGCTTTACTCTGATCCAAGAAAAATATTTGACAGTAACTTTCAAATTACAGTTAAACCTTTTTTAATATAACCATAACCTGAATAAAGAGTAAAAAATGCTGAAATCCAAAGCATTATTAATCCCGTATTCCAAATTGTATTATTAAAATCATAACCCATTCCCAATATTAAGATAGATAGACTAATCATTTGTGTCGTTGTTTTAATTTTTGCAACAAAAGTAACAGGAACTTTTTCATTATTATTCGCTAGAAACTCTCTTAAGCCAGAAATTGCTATCTCTCTTAATAAAATAATAATCGCTGGTATAACATGTATATCTGTAATGACCCTTGTTTCTATTAATACTATTATGACTGAAGCAATAAGGAGTTTATCTGCAATAGGGTCTAATAGTATTCCTAGTTTTGAAGTTTGGTTTAAGGTCCTTGCCAAATAGCCATCAAAAAAATCAGAGATAGATGAAATAATAAATAAAAATCCAGCTAATAAAACTATTTTAGAATCATCGGAGAAGAGTAGATATAATATTAGTGGAATAAGAAATATTCTTATAAAAGTAATTATATTTGGAATTGTTAGATTTCTATTCATTGTTAATTTTATCTATTATAGTCTGAGCAAGTAGCGTATTCACACCTTCAATTTGAAGCAGTTCTTCCATAGTGGTCTGCTTAAGTTCTTTCGTACTTCCAAAATAGTTAATAATCCTTAGTTTTTTCACTTTACCAATACCTTTTACGTCATCTAGGAAACTTGACTTAATAGAGTCAGACATTCTCTTGAGGCTATTTTTTTTTGATAATGTATGTGATTTATCGCGAATCTTTTGTAAAAAACCTTCAATTTTTGGTTGATCAGTTAATGATATGTTACTCCCATTAAGCGTGTGATATTTATCAAATTTATAATCTCTATTATGACCTTTAGAAATAGCTATCAAAAAAATTTGATCCTCGAGATTAAATTTTTTCAATATATCATAGCATATTTTTAAATAAGGTTTACCTCCATCTATTAAAATAATATCTGGGATTAGTTTGTTAGAGTTTTCAAAACGCGAAAGAAAAACTTTTTTTATTAAATCTGCATCACCAAATTTTTTTAAATCTAAATCTTTGAATTTGTAAGTCCTTGATTCTTTTATATCGAAACCTTCATTATTAAAAACAACATAAGAGGCAACGGCATAATTATTAGAATAAAAACTATTATCATATCCTTCTATTCTTTGTATGGGACTTTTTATTTTAAAAAACTTTTGTGTTAACTGGAGAATCTCATTATTAGTATCGTAGAATTGATCGTACTTTTTAATCTCCTTATAAAGATTATTTTTTGAAATTTTTTCAATATTATTAATACCATTTATATTTTTATTTTTTAACATTAAGTTAATTTCAAGTTTATCTTTAAAGATAATTTTTAAATCTTTGAAATTACTGACGGCACCAGAACATATGAGACTTTGAGGTCTAAATCCACTAATGTAAAACTGTATAAGTAATGAGGATATATTTTTTTCATCTTCTTTATCTTTTGAAATATAGATCATCTTTCCTCCTAGATACCTCCCATATCGAATAAAGCTAATAAAAATACTTAAATATTTATCCTTGTTGATATATATAAAATCGTAGTTTGAATCTTGCGACCCCACTTTAATTTCTTCTCTGATAATAAAATTTAAAGATTGTATACTATCTCTAATTTCACTAGCTCTTTCATATTTTAGTAATTTACTTGCTTTCAGCATTTCTTTTTCTAAATCATTGGTGATATTATTTTGATTGCCTTTAAAAAAACTAATCGTTTTATTCACTTGTTTGTCATACTCATTTAAACTTACTTTACCAACGCAGGGTGCGGAACATTGCTTGATGTCATATAATAAGCATGGTCTTGACCTGTTTTTAAATTCTTGATTTGTACAACTTCTTAATTTGAATATTTTTTGTAGTATCTTTAATACTTTATCTGTTTTTAATGCAGAGGTGAAAGGACCAAAAACAAGATCATTCTTATTATATTCATTTCTAAATTTTGAAATTCTAGGATATTCATCCGAGGATATTTTTATTAAAGGAAAACTTTTATCGTCTTTTAGCCTTATGTTATATCTGGGTGCAAACTTTTTTATAAGTAATGCTTCTAATAATAAGGCATTTCTTTCTGTCTCCGTTAGCTCAAATTCAATACTATTTGTTTGAAAGATCATTTGTTGAAGTCTTCTAGGTAATTTATTTACTTGACCATAATTTCCAAGTCTTCTTTTAATGTTAATAGCTTTACCTATATAGATGGGTTGGTCTTTTTTATTTTTAAATAGATAAACTCCTGATGTTATTGGAGCTTCTTTGATTTTTATTTTAAGTACTTCTAGACCTTCCATTTTTATCAATATATCCCTATTCTATTATAAAAAGAATTGTTCTTTTCAGCTAGTCAATTTTATATTTCTAATATAAACATCTCATTATGATAATTGGCGTTCCTAAAGAAAGTAAGAATCATGAATATAGAGTTGGCTTAACGCCAGAGAGTGTTAAGCGTTTAAATGCTGAGAGCCACAGTGTTCTTGTAGAAAGTAATGCCGGATTAGGATCAGGTTTTAGTAATCAAGATTATATAGATGTCGGTGGTAGAATTATAGAAACTGCTGATGATTTATTTAATGATAGTGATTTAATAATTAAAGTTAAAGAACCCCAAGCTGATGAAATTAATATGATTAAAGAGGATCAAATTATATTTACCTATCTACATTTAGCCTCTTCTGAGAATTTAACAAAAAAATTAATTCAAAAAAAATGTATTTCTATTGCCTATGAAACCATTTCTGATGATCTTGTTGGATTACCTCTACTAAAACCAATGAGTGAAGTTGCGGGAAGGCTTTCTATACAGGCTGGGGCTAGATGTTTGGAAAAAACTTTTGGTGGTCTTGGTATATTATTAGGTGGTTCTTCTTACAGTAATCCAGCTAAAACACTAGTTATTGGTGGCGGAGTTGTTGGTTATAACGCGAGTTTAATTGCCCTTGGTATGGGTTCTGATGTAACCATATTAGAAAAATCTCTATCTAAAATAGATTTTTTAAAAAAAGAATTTCCTAAAGCCACAGTCTTAAACTTTGATGATATTAATATGCAAGATATTTTAAGTGTTTCGGATTTAGTAATTGGAGCAGTACTAATACCTGGAGCTTTAGCTCCTAAAGTTATTACTAAAAAAAATTTAGAGGTTATGAAAAGTGGTTCAGTTATAGTTGATGTTGCAATTGACCAGGGTGGCTGTTTTGAGACTAGCCATGCAACTACTCATCAAGATCCGACTTATGTTGTAGATAATATTATTCATTACTGTGTTGCTAACATGCCGGGAGCAGTACCTAGAACTTCTACAATTTCTCTAAATACAGCAACAATAAATTATGTTTCTGATTTAGCTAAATTAGGTTCTGAAAATTTTTGTAAAATAGACCATCATCATTTAAATGGTCTAAATACCTATAAAGGTCATCTTACATATAAGCCAGTGGCAGATAACTTTAATATGAGTTATACAGAACCTCATTTGGTTATTTGAATAAAGCATTAGAATTACTTTCACCTTATAATGGTTTAAATTCAGATTTTTACGAATTGGCAGATCCTGCTGACTTTCCAGATCACCATATTAGATTTAGAAATAAAGAATTTAAAGAGTTTTCAGATTTAAATGATCGTTCATGGATTGATTTATTTGGAAAATTTAAAAGCAACCTACTACCTGAAAATTCTAATTTAGCGCTTAAATATCATGGACATCAGTTTCAAACTTATAATCCAGAATTAGGCGATGGTAGAGGTTTTACAATGGCCCAATTCTATCATGATAAAAAATTATTAGATTTAGGAACTAAAGGAAGTGGTCGAACAAAATTTTCAAGAAATGGTGACGGCCGACTAACTTTAAAAGGAGCAGTAAGAGAAGTACTTTGTTCGGAATATCTTAATGGGTTAGGCGTTAACACAAGTAGGTCCATTTCTTTAATTGAAACAGGTGAAAAACTTTATAGAAACGATGAGCCTTCGCCCACAAGATCAGCCGTATTAGTGAGAGCTTCTCATTCACATATAAGGATAGGTAGTTTTCAATACCAAGCTTACCATCGAAATACAAAAAATATTGAATCCTTGATAAATTATGTCTGTAAAAATTATTTAAATTTACCCGCTAATCATAATTTAGAGTTAGATTTTTTTCATGCTGTAGTTGATCGTTTGGCCATGTTAGCTGCATCATATACAGTATCTGGCTTTGTTCATGGTGTTTTAAATACGGATAATATTAATATTACAGGTGAAAGTTTTGACTATGGTCCATACAGGATGCTTGAATATTATGATCCAGAAAAAATTGCCGCTTATTTTGATCATTCAGGTTTGTATAAATTTGGAAATCAGGCAGATGCAATATTTTGGAACATTCAGCAACTGGCATCAATTATGACAATTTTTATAGATAAAGACAAATTAATTGCTTTATTAAAAAAATATCCAAATTTATATAATAAATATTTACTAAAAATATTATTCAAAAGATTAGGAATAGTAATGAAATCAGATGCCGAGAATCAAAAATTACTCAAAGTATTTTATGAATTGAATTCTTCAAAAAAATTTTTATATGAGCAGATATTTTTTGATTTTAAAAATTTTCAGTTAAATGAGGATCTTATAAATAAAAAGTACTCTCATTATTCTTTTTTAAAAGAATTTAAAAAATTTGAAAAAACTAATGAAGTCAGGAGCTCCAATAAAGAAATAGTCACACTTTTATATTACGATATAGAAAAGATATGGCAATCCATTAATGATAAAGATGATTGGAGTTTATTTGACAATAAACTAAAATGTATTAATAAGATGCTATAGTTTAAAAAATGGATTGGGATAAATTAAAAATTTTTCATAATGTTGCTCTTGATTTGAATATATCTGAAGCTGCAAATAAAATGAATATTAGCCACTCTTCAATTAGTAGGCAGATTAGCTCTCTTGAAAAATATTTAAAAGTCAGCCTCTTTCATAGGCATGCCAGAGGGCTATCTTTAACTGAGCAAGGTTCCATTTTATTTAAAACTGTTCATGATGTTTTTGGTAAAATAGCAATAACTGAGGCCCAATTAACAGATTCCAAAGAAAAGCCATCAGGCCCTCTAAAAATCGCTGCAACAGTAGCTTTTGGAACGACTTGGTTAGCACCTAGAATTGATAAATTTATTAGCTTATACCCAGATATTAATCTTTCAATAAGAATTGAAAATAAATATACAGATTTAAGCAGGGGTGAAGCTGATGTGGCTCTAAGATTAAAAGAGCCAACCCAAATGGATTTAGTGAAATTTCCCTTATATGCATTCCAATTCAAAATATACTCGTCAACTGAATATATTGCTAAGTATGGAATTCCAAAAAATTTAGAAGAATTAAATGATCATAGAATAGTAGCTTTTGGTAATGATATTGAGCCCTCAATACCTGATGTAAATTGTATATTGGATTTAATTCCAGATCTTAAAAAAGCTAAAGTCCTTTATATTTCTAATATGTACGGAGTAATGAGAGCTATTGGAGGTGGGGCTGGAATAGGAGCTTTACCTGAATATATGAAAAGCTCTAAAAATAATCTAGTCCCAATTTTGCCTGATATTGAAACTCCTAAGGCTACAATTTATTTTACTTACCCGTTAAATTTAAAAGGTTCTAAAAAAATTGATGCTTTAAGAGACTTCTTGGTAAGAGAAGTTAATAAAGAAAAATCATCTAGTTAATCTTTTTAACAAATTTTTTGTTACAGTAATTACAAATTACCTCATTTGTATTCGTCATCTTGAAATAAACAGCTGGATGGCCTAGATCTCCCTGTCCCCCGTCACATTTGACGGTCTCAGTGTCTTTTAAAACAACTTCAATATCATCATTTTCATTTTTTTTTATCATTTTGACACTAACTCCGCTATGAGATTTGTATATTTTTTAGGATCATCGAGATTTTCACCTTCCATTAACTTAGCATGATCAAATAATATTTCTGAAAATTTATCCTTATCTTCTCTACTTAATGATTTCATTTTAATTACTAAGTCATGATCATTATTAATTTCAAGAATTCTTTTCTCATCTCCAGTATTTTGATTATTGGCAGCCATCAGTTTTTTTAAGTGCATATCCATATCATTTTCATCTGCAACTAAACAGGATGCACTAGAAGTTAATCTTTTAGAAATTTTTACATCCTTTACTTTATCTTTTAATAACTTTTTCAGATAAACAATAAATTCCTCATCTTCTTTATTAGTTTTAGAGTCTTTTTTATTGTTTTGTGTTTCTTTAAAGTCGATTTCCCCTTTAGTGATAGATGTAAATTCATAATCTTTAAATTTACTTTTCATAGGAATCCAAAATTCATCAACTGGGTCAGTAATCAAAAGAACATTAATTTTTTCTTTTTTAAAATATTCCATTTGAGGGCTGTTCATTAAGTTTTCTTTATTTTCACCAGAAATATAATAAATCTTATTTTTATCATTTGGGTATTTTGCAATATATTCAGATAAAGTAATCAGCTCATTATCTTCAGAGCTTCCAAAAACAGCAAATTCAAATATATTGTCATGAGTCTCATTAAACTCGTATAGACCTTCCTTTAAAACAGCTCCAAAATTTTTCCAAAATTCTAAAAAACCAACTTTGTCTTTAGCTTTTAAATCTTTAATTTCTTTTAAAATTCTTTTGGTTATTCCATTATTAATCTTCTGTATTACTGCATTATTTTGCAATATTTCTCTTGATATATTTAAACTAAGGTCTTCTGAGTCTACTACACCAGGAATAAATCTTAACCATGCTGGAATCAAAGCCTCTAATTTATCACTTATAAAAACTTTATTGACGTAAAGTTTAAGTTTATTTTTTCTATCCGGATGATAGAGGTCATGCGGTTGAGATTTTGGTAAAAATAATAATGATGAGTAATTAACTACACCTTCAACTTTAAAATGAATTGTTTTAAATGGTTCATCATAATAAGTAGAACTTTGTTTATAAAAACTTTCATAATCTTTTTTTTTAATTTTTGTTTTATCCTTAAGCCAAATTGCTTCAGCTGAATTTATTTGCTCTTTCTTTTCTTCCTTCCTGTCTTCATTTCCTGAAACATAAATTGGAATCGGAACAAAATCAGAATATTTTCTTACAATTTCCTCAATTCTAAAATTATCTAAAAATTCACTTTCTGCATCTTTAATTGATAATGTGATTTCTGTTCCTTGATTTTTCGTATCATTTTTTTCAACAGTGTAACTACCCTTACCATCTGACATCCAGAGATAGCCTTGATCTGAATTAAACTTTTTTGAACGAACAACAACTTGATCTGATACCATAAAAGAAGAATAAAAACCGACACCAAATTTACCAATTTGACTAATATCTCTTTTTTTATCTCCTATTTTTTTTAAAAATTCTTCTGTTCCAGATTTTGCTATAGTTCCTAAATTAGCTTGGAGATCTTCTTCGTTCATTCCTATGCCATTATCTTTAATGGTTATAGTTTTATTTTTTTTATCAATGTGGATTTCGATCTTAAAAGGATCTTTACTTTTTAAATCTTTATTGGATAAGGATTCGTAACGTAATTTTTCACAAGCATCAGATGAATTAGATATAAGTTCACGAAGAAAAATTTCTTTTTCTGTATATAAAGAGTTCGCTACTATATCTAATAATTTTGATACTTCAGTTTCAAATTTCATGGTCTTTTTTTCTTCTTGTTGTTTAGTCATAATTTCTTAAAATCTCCTAATCCATATGTTTACTTTAGATAACACTGAGTGTTCAACTAAAATCACAATTATTTCTTCAAATAAATTTGAGATTTGGCTTAAAAAGCAATCCCAATATTTAAAAAATTGGTGCTCTTCTTGCAATTTCAAGGGGCAAACTAAAAAAATTATACTAGTTCCCTATGAAGACGGAAGACTAATGCAAGTTCTAGTAGGAGAAGGAGAAAATTGTGATTTATCAGGTTTATCAAATTTTTCCAAAGAATCTAAGGGTAATTACTATTTAGAAACAAAATATTCAAATTCTCTTGAAGATGATTTCTATATCGCTTGGTTATGGGGAAGCTATAGTTATGACAAATCTCCAAAAAGCTCAAAGTCATTACTATACGTTAATAGTAAAGTTAATTTGATAAATTACGAAATTATTCATAAGGCAACTAGTTTTGCTAGAGATCTCATTAATGAACCAGCAAATATTCTTACGCCAATAAACTTAAAGAAAAAGATTTTTGAAAATGCGCAGTTTAAGAATTGTAAATTAAATTTTATTACTTCAAATGAACTTAAAAAATCTTATCCACTAACTTATGAAGTCGGAAAGGCCTCTATCAATTCACCCTTAGCTTTAGAAATTTCCAATACTAAAATAAATAAAAACGATAATCCAATCGTTATAATAGGCAAGGGCGTTACGTTTGATACCGGTGGATTAAATCTAAAGCCTGGTAATTCTATGAGGTATATGAAAAAAGATATGGGAGGGGCAGCTATTGCTATCGCCTTATTTCTAATTATCAAAAATTTTTTAAAAAAAACAAAAATAAAATTAATAATACCTGTAGCTGAAAATTCTATTTCTAGTAATGCGATGAGACCTGGGGATATTCTTACCGCTTCAAATAATAAAACTATTGAAATTACAAATACGGATGCAGAAGGAAGACTTTTATTGGCAGATGCTTTAACCCGAACAAAAGAATTAAATCCTAAGCTAATTATAGATTTTGCTACACTAACAGGAGCCGCAAGAGCTGCTCTTGGCGAAGATCTTCCTGCTTATTATACAAATAATAACCAGCTAGCAAAAAAAATTGACTCTACAAATTACTCGAATTCTATATGGCGTATGCCTCTTCATAATTTGTATATTAATAAAATGAAATCTGATGTCGCTGATATTGTAAATGCCTCTAGTGATGGTATGGCAGGATCAATTACCGCGGCTCTTTTTCTCCAAGAGTTTTTACCTAATAAAAAAATTGATTGGATTCATATTGATACATACGCATGGTCTAGTAGTTTTTTAAATACTAAAGGCGGTAATCTACAAGGTTTATTTGCAATGATGGAATTTATTAAAAAAAACTACAATTGAAAAAAATTCATCTAATATTTTTTATATTTTTATTAATATCGTCATGCGTCACTTCAAGAAATATAAATATTTCAGATGCTTGTGATATTTTTAAATCTAATCCGCAATGGCGCATAATCACAGAGAATACAAAAGTTAAATGGGGAGTGCCTGTAACTTTACAATTAGCTTTT
The DNA here is from genome assembly GCA_027623775.1 of Pseudomonadota bacterium. GTDB lineage: Bacteria > Pseudomonadota > Alphaproteobacteria > HIMB59 > HIMB59 > HIMB59. The sequence goes on along the minus strand of JAQBUY010000026.1, from coordinate 4,630 downwards.
ATAAAACAGGAATCTTCTTTTCAAAAAAATGCTAAACCGCCAAGAAATAAATTATTTGGTGTTATTCCATCCAAAAGAGCTTCCTCGGCTTATGGTTATAGTCAGGCATTAGATGGAACATGGGAGGATTATAAAAAAAGTACAGGACGAATTAGTGCTAGTAGAAAAAACTTTAGAGATGCTAGTGATTTTATAGGTTGGTATATTGATGGTAGCTATAGATTATTAAAATTACCAAAAACAGACGTTTATAATCATTATTTGGCCTATCATGAGGGTAGAGGCGGATTTCAAAAAAAAACTTATAATAATAAAAAATGGCTTTTAAATGTTGCTAAAAAAGTGCAAAGTCAAGCAGTGGCTTATACTAAACAGATTAATTCATGCAAATTATCAAAAAACAAAAATAGCGTTCTTTAATTTAACCCTCTTAGGTTTATTTAAATACATAGTTATTTTAAAATCTAGTTGATTTTTATAATTTAAAGCTTATTTCATCAGCAATGGATAAAAATAATTTAATAAATTTTTTTTTAGATAGCACTAAAGAAGAAAATGAATTTGGCATTGGAACAGAACATGAAAAATTCATTTTTACCCTTAATGATAAAAAACGTATTCCTTATAAAGGCAAAGTAAGTATTAAAACATTATTCACATTTTTATTAACAAAAGGTTGGGTGCCTGGTGAGCTTTCAGAAGGTAATTTAATTTCTCTAAATCGTGATGGTGCTAGCGTTACTCTTGAACCAGGAGGACAGCTTGAACTATCAGGAAAAATTCAAAAAAATATTCACCAAACATGTCATGAGATGCATATCCATTTAGAGGAATTAAAAATTTATTTAAATCAAAATGATCTTTTCATGATCGGTCTTGGTTTTGATCCAATTACAAAAATCCAAGATATTGAATGGATACCAAAAGAAAGATATAATATTATGAAGTCTTACATGCCGTCAGTTGGTAATCGTGGATTAGATATGATGACAAGAACATGCACTGTTCAAGCAAATTTTGATTATAAATCGGAGACAGATCTAATAAGAAAATTTGTGGTAGCTAATAGAATACAATCATTTGTTATGGCAATGTTTTCTAATTCTCCATTTAGAGAAAAAATAAATAATGGCTATTTGAGTAATAGAATTCTAACATGGTCTGATACTGACCAGGCTAGATGTGGCATTAAAGAAATATTTACTAATAAGAATTTTTCGATTGAGCAGTATGTTGATTTTGTCTTAGATGTCCCAAGTTATTTTTTAAAAATAAATAACGAATACATCGACACTACAAAATTCACTTTTAATCAAATTTTAAATAGTCAAACAAATGATCAATTTATTGATAATTATCCACTATCTCTAAACGACTGGATTAATCATTTATCAACTATATTTACTGAAGTCAGACTCAAGTCTTATATTGAAGTTCGTGGTGCTGATGCTGGTAAATGGAACATGATTTGTGCATTACCAGCTTTTTGGACTGGAATATTTTATGACGAAGAAAATTTAAATCTTCTTTGGCATGAAACTGAGAATTGGAGTTATGCAGATATTATGTCTTTATATACAGACATCAGTAAAAATGGCTTGAAAGCAAAATTTCAAGGTAACGGCATTCATCAATATTGCCAATATTTAGTAGAATTATCAAGCAAAGGTCTTGAGAGAAGGGCATTTTACAATATGAGCGAACAAGATGAACAAATTCATTTAAAAGCTTTAAAAAACATAATTAATGAAGGGAAAACTCCTGCAGATATCTTATTAGAAGAAACCAACAATGGTAATAATATACTAGAAATTTTTAATAAACCTTACTATTAATCATTATATGAATTTTTTATTTCAAATGGATGATCCAAAAAAAATTGATATCAATTCAGATACCACTTACCTTTTAATTAAAGAGGCGTTAAAAAGAAAAATTCATTGCTATTATACCCATGCAAATAATGTCCATGCATTAATTAATAAAAATACTAATGAGATTAGATCTGAAGTTTCAAAATTTTATTTAAATAAAGATAATAGTCTTAATTATGAAAATCCATACTTAGAAAATTTAATAAATTTTAAAGCAATATTTGTACGTCAAGACCCTCCTTATAATATGCAGTATATTTCTAACAGTTACCTTCTTAGTGAATTAGAAAAAAAATTGATGGTTATTAATAGTCCACTGAGTCTTATAAATTTCCCTGAAAAGCATATCATGATGAATTTTCCAGATCTGACTCCTCCTACAATTATTTCTTTAGAATTAAATTCTATTATAGAATTTATAAAAAAAAATAAAATTGTAATTTTGAAACCAGCTTATGGTAATGGTGGTATCGGAATTACTAAAGTTTCTCATTCCCAAAGAAATCTTAAGGGGCTGATAAACAAATACATTAAAACATTTGATTCCAACCCAATAGTAGTTCAAAAATTTTTACCCAAATATATTAAAGGTGACAAGAGAGTAATTCTTTTAGGAGGTACTCCAATAGGTGCAGTTTTAAGAGTGCCTGCTAAAAATGAAATTAGATCTAATTTTCATGCAGGAGGTACTGCTAAAAAAACAAACCTAACTCAAAGAGATAAATTTATTTGTCAATCAATTAAAAAATTTCTCTTAAAAAATAATTTATATTTTGTTGGAATTGATATTATTGACGGGTACTTAACAGAAATTAACATAACTTCCCCAACAGGAATTCATGAAATTAATAAGATGAATAAAGTCAAACTTGAAGAAAAAGTTATGAATTATTTCTTAAAAAAAATTAATTAAGCAGATTTTCAAATAATTGATTTAGGTTTTTTTTAATTAATTCTTCAACAGGCTTTGTGATGACGCCTCTCGCATTTTTTCTTTTAAAGCTATATTTGTTATTTATTCTTGAAAGTATAAGATCCTCATCATTAAAAATATCAATTACTGCTAGTTCAAAATCTTTACCTTTGATCACTATATTTGATTTTATTTCTTCACCATCAGGAGCTAAAAATATTAAATCATTAATTATGAATTCATTTAATTGAGAATTAATGACATTACCTTGGTATTGAATGTTCTTGTTCATAAAAGATTTTGTAAATATTTGAATAAATGCATTAAAAGTTTCTAAGTCATTTACATCACTTGCTAATGATTGTAAGAAACCTAGTAATACAATCTCATTATTCTCAATTCTAATATCCGCATTACCACTAATAAATCCTTCAGTATTTTGAATATTTTCAATATTAATCAGTTCATTAGTTTTAAATTCTAAATTCATAGAACCTTCTAATCTTTCAGTATTCAAAAAAAGACTGTCTATCAATTTTAAATCAAGATTTTTTAAATCAAAACTTCCTGCTAAATTCATATTTTGATATAAGCCTTCTGCACTGGAAGTAATATTATTATTTTCCATAAGTTCCAATCTTGTTACTAGAACTAAATTATCTTGAGGTGACAGATTCATAGAGACATTAATTTTTTCAAACTTGATTAATTTCAGATATTTAATCATAAAGTCATTTTCATATATCTGAATAATTTTTCGAATTTTACTTCGAGATATTCCTTCTAATTCTATTTTTAGATCACCAAAAGATTGATTGTTAATATTATAATCACCTTTTAGGGATATTTTCTCTTTTTCTAGTGTCTCTAGATCGGCTTGATTAATTCCCAATATATTATTTTCAATTATGAGTTCTAAATACCCTTTATTTATATTTGTTATTTCCATTAAATTATTGATATTATTAATAGGTAATTTGCTTATAAAGCTTTTAAATTCTAGAAAGTTATTAATTTTAATTAGTAATTCTAAATTAGGTTTACTAATATCTTCAAGTGGCCCAAGGCTTTTAATAGAAATTTTATTGTCTGCATTAGAAATATAATCCATAGATTTTAAATTAATTAAACCATCCTCAATCACAAATTCAGAGGACTCTATTTTACCTTTAGGAAGTATGGAAAAAATCAAATCTGTCAATTTTGATTTCTTAATATTTTCTTTAATAAAATTTGAATCTATATTATTTAACTCAATTTCTATGGATGATAAATAAGGGTCACTAAAATTTATAATTCCTGAAATTTTAATGGAGCTATTTTCAGAAATTTTAATTTCTGCAGAATTAATAATTAATTCATTTGTTTCGTAGATGCCTTGAGCATCCATTGTAATTTGATCTCTTATAAAATTTTTATTAATTAAACTTAAATCGATTTTTGTATATGCAATTATAAAATCGTAGATTTTTTTTAATTTTAAGTCTTTTGCGAAATAGCTGATTGAATTGAGATAGTTATTTTGTACTAAAATATCTAATTGAATTTCAGATTCATCTAATAAAAATTTATTTGTTCTAATGCTAAAATTTTCTAAATTTTTCGATAAATCAAATTCTAAATTGTTAAAATTAAAATCAGGATGTTTAATAAATCCTTGATTAATTGAAATAGAGTAATGATCGCTATCAAATAATGATCTACTTATTTCAATTTTATTAGTAGTTATTTCGGAGATTACTTCATTATAACTTAAATTAAAAATAGATTCATTTAAAGTAACGTTGGGCGCTGGTAATAATTTAAAATATTGTTTATTGAAAGAGGATAGTTGTAATTTATT
>JAQBUY010000025.1 GCA_027623775.1 Pseudomonadota bacterium | reverse complement strand
ATGGAATAATATTAATATTAAAATTAATAAAAAAATTATCGTTTCAAGTATTGGGTCTAAAAAATTTACATCAAATAAAAAATTTAAAATTAATTCTGAATTAATTTTTTTTAAAAAATTTTTAATTAGTTGTGGTAAAAGTAAGAAAAATGCTAATTTTTTTAATGGTAAAATTTCAAATATTCAAATTATTGATCTAACAAAAAATATATTTGAACTTAATTTAGATTTTTCAAAAAATATAGATACCCAAAATATTAAAGATACTAGTAGACATAAAATTCAAGGTAAACTCTATAATCATCCAGCTAGAGGCATTAAAGGTCCTATCAATTCAATAGATGTCAAATCTTGGTCTTCTCACCCTGATGAATATAACGCAATTCACTTCCATGAGGATGATATTACTGATGCAAAATGGAAGGATGACTTTATCTTTACTATTCCTAAGACTTTTATAAGTGGGGTATACGCTTTCAGGCTATATATCAACTCTGACAACGAGTTTTTTGTACCGTTTGTAATATTGCCAAAGCATAATTCTAAAAATAAACTTTTATTTTTATTGCCAACCGCAAGTTATTTAGCATATGCAAATAATAGGCTAGGGATTGATGTCTCAGAAACTGAACTTGTAACAAATAGATTAATTGAAATATCTCATCAAGACCATTTTCTTCAAGAAAATCCTGAGTTAGGTTTGTCTTTTTATGATGTGCATACAGATAATAGTGGCGTCTACTATTCCTCTAAAAAAAGACCAATTATAGATTTCCAACCTAAATTTATTGGTAAACTTGGCGGTAAAGATTCGAATGTCTGGCAGTTTAATGCTGATACACACATATTAGGATGGTTTGATCATTTCAAGCTCAAATATGATGTTGTAACTGATCATGACATTCATAGTAAAGGACATTCTATATTAAAGAATTATAAAACTTTAGTAACTGGAACCCACCCTGAATATTACAGTTTAAATATGTTAAACGCTCTTCAAACTTACGTAAACAATGGAGGTAGAATTATGTATCTTGGAGGTAATGGTTTTTATTGGAGAATCTCTTTTGATTTAAAAGATAATTCTGTAATTGAATGCAGAAAGTCAGAGGGAGGAATAAGGGCTCACCCACCAAAACCAGGAGAGTATTTTTCTAGCACCACCGGTGAATATTCTGGTTTGTGGAGAAATAATGGTAAACCTCCTAATGAACTAGTTGGAATAGGGATGGTGTCACAAGGATTTGACTACTCTGCTCCTTATTATAGAACTAAAAAAAGTTATAATAAAAATTTTGATTTTATATTTAAAGATATGAAAAAGAAAAAAAAATTTGGTGATTTTGGTTTGTCTGGTCATGGTGCTGCTGGATTGGAGCTAGATGCAGTTAATAATGAATTGGGAACCCCCTCAAATACACATATTTTAGCTTATTCTAAAGATCATTCGGATATTTATCTTCTTGCTCCTGAAGAAATTTTAGATCCGGTACCAGGATTAGGGGGAAGTGAAAATGAAAGAATACAATCAAATGTTGTTATTCATCAAAATAAAAAATTTGGTGGCTTCTTTTCTGTTGGTTCAATAGCTTGGGCGGGTAGTATGGCTTGGAACAATTACAGAAATGAGATATCTCAATTAACGCTTAATGTTCTAAAAAGATTTTTATCTAAAAAGAAATTTATGAAAGATTGATTATTTTAAATCTTGAGGTTTCAAGCTGGAAATTAGCTTACCTTTGGGTTTAATACTAACCATGTCCTTAGCTGCTAACATTGCATTTAAAATAGACTCTTCAGTAGACTGAACAACAGCTTCATAAAACGTGTCAAAAACCTCATCATTTAGGTACTCAAATTTATTCATAGCTCGATCAATTTGAGGAAGTTTTTTTTTATTATTAGTTGAAAGAGCCAAAAAAATATCTCCTGAGTTATTTCCACCTGGAGTACCTGTTCTTCCAATTCCGATAGCAGCTCTTTTAGCTAATCTTTTGAGTTGATGGGGCAGCATTGGCGCATCAGTGGCTATAATTACAACTATAGAACCTTTCTCTTTTGAATCTAATTCTTTGGTATTAAGAAGTCTATTTCGAGTAATTTGTTTTCCTAGGTTTTTCCCTTCAACTGTAAACCATGGTCGTATTCCATGATTTGCTTGAACAATTGTAGCTAATGTATATTTGGTTTTGTTGATTTTTACAATTTTAGAAGAAGTACCAGTCCCACCTTTAAATTCATAACAAATCATTCCTGTTCCACCTCCAACATTTCCTTCTTTTATTTTTCCAGTTTTAGCATTACTAAATGCCTGCCAAACATCATTTTCAGTTATAGGTTGTGAGTTAATATTACTTAAAACCCCATCATAGGTTTCTGCAACAACTGGCATTGCCCACAAGTGGTTCTCAGTCCATTGCTTTTTATAATTTTTAATCATCCACTTAGTGGCAGTGTGATGCACGATCCCTATATTATGGGAATTAGTCAAACATATTGGTCCAACAAAATATCCACCATCTTTAATCCAATGTGTCCCCGTCATTTCGCCATTCCCATTCAAGGAATAAAAGCCAGCCCACACAGGAGATGGATTTTTTTCTCTACCCCTTGGCAGTAAAACTGTTACACCTGACCTAATTAAACTGCTATTACTTGCATTTGGTTTTTGACATATTGTCTTATATCCAACTAAAAAATCTTTAATGTCAGTAATTGAGTTAAATTTACCAGATGGTAGATGAGATTTAAATAAGCCTAGTTCTTTTGATCTAAGTGTCATAATTTTTTTGACCTATAATAAATTCCTAGAGCAGCAACTATTAAAGAAAAGATAATCATTAGTGATGCTATTGCATTTATTTCAGGCTTTATTCCTCTTCTCATAATACCATAAATAAATACAGGTAAAGTAGTAGAATCTACTCCTGCTATAAAGTAGGTAATTACTAAATCATCCATTGATATTATAAATGACAAAAGAGCCCCGCCCATAATACCTGGAAAAATCAATGGGAATGTGATCTTTCGAAAAGTATAAATTTCATTACCACCTAAATCATTTGAGGCTTTTTCTAATTCATCATTCATACCTGCTAATCTTGAGCTCACAACAATAAATACATAGGAGCATAAAAACGTACAATGCCCAATTATAATAGAGTAAATACTAAGTTTTACCCCGACAGTTACAAAGTATATGAGTAAAGAAATTCCTAGCACTATATCGGGTATAATCATTGGTAAATATACAAGCGCATTATAAAAAGCCTTAAATCGAAATTTGTATCTCACCATTGCTAAAGCCAGACAAGTGCCGATAAAAGTTGAAATTATTGTAGTTGTAGTAGATATGATTATGCTATTTTTTAACGCATTAAGTAGTTGATCTGTTGATTCTAAGTAAACAGCATCTTCGTCTAATTGAGTATTAAAACCAAAAATAGATTTATACCAATCAAATGTGAATCCATCCCATATCATCATATTAATTACATTTGAATTAAATGAGAGAAATATAACTACTAATAACGGTATGTATATAAACATAAAAAAAATAATTACATGAAAAGGTAAAAATTTATTTTTTAAAAAATTAAATAATTTTTTCATATTTTGATAAAATTTTGACATAAAAATATAGTAAGGTAACTACTACTATCATTAATATAATTGCTAAACATGCACCAAAAGGCCAGTTTCTTGATGTTAAAAATGATTGCTCGATTATATTTCCAATCATCATTACTTTGGCACCACCTAAAAGATCAGGTACAATGAAATTTCCTAAACTTGGAATAAACACTAAAATTGAACCACCCAAAATACCAGGAAAAGATAAAGGAAGTGTTATTTTAAAAAATGTTATTAATCTATTCCCTCCAAGGTCATTTGAAGCTTGAATTAAAGAATTATCAATTTTTTCTATACTGGCGTAAAGCGGTAAGAACATAAAGGGCACAAGTATATATACCAATCCAATCAATACAGCAGTCTCGGTAAAAAGCATCTGAAGGGGCTCGTCTATCAACCTAATATTTAATAAAAATTCATTAATGAGACCTGATGGCTTAAGTAGTATCATCCAAGCAAAAAGTCTAACCACTAAGCTAGAAAAGAATGGAAGGGTTACTAAAAAAAGAAAAAAAACTTTTAATTTTGGCTTTAATCTTGATATCCAAAGAGCTGTTGGGTAGCAAATAACCAAAGTAATTATAACTGTAATAAGAGCAAGTTTAAAAGAATTTAAAAAAATTTTAAAATATACGGGATTAAATTCTTCAATTATTCCATCTGCCCACCCTAAGATCCTACCATAGTTATGATGATAAAAATTCCAGACTACTCCACCATATAAACCTGGCTCTAGGAATGAATATGTGAGTAGAATTAAGATAGGACCTAAAAAAAATACAGTGATATATAAAGTAAAAGGAGTGAGTAGAAATAAAAGATTTTTTGTTTTATTCATTCAAATAACTTTATTTTTGTTACATCAAAGTATATTGATATTTTTTTATTTTTTTCAAATAATTTTATTGTTTCTTGATCAGAAATTTTCAACAGACAATGAAATATTTGATTTTTTATTTTACAAACTATTTTAATATTAGGTCCAAAAAATAATCTCTGTATAACTTCAACATTAAAATTAGATATATATGGATTGCTTTCCTTTGGTACGTCATTAGTAAAGAATTGTTCAGGTCTAATTGAAAAAGTAACTTTTTTATTTATATATTGTTGAAAATCTTTAGTTAAATGAAATTCAAAATTTTCATTCTTAAATTTAATGAGACCATTTTCCTCTTCTACTAAGCCATTTATTAAATTAGTTTCACCAATGAAATCAGCGGTAAATTTATTTTTAGGTTGATAGTATATTTCCTCAGGCTTACCTTCTTGAGAGACAGATCCATTTTCCATTACTATAATCCGATCAGACATACTAAGAGCTTCTTCCTGATCATGTGTTACAAAAATAAAAGATATTCCAGATTGGTTTTGAATATTTTTTAATTCAATTTGCATATTACTTCTAAGTTTCTTATCAAGAGCCGATAAAGGTTCATCTAGCAAAAGTATTTTAGGCTCATTAATTATTGCCCTTGCCAAAGCAACTCTTTGTTGCTGACCACCTGATAATTGATGGGGCATTCGATTTTCAAAACCTTCAAGGTTAATTAAATTTAATACATAATTAAATTTCTTATCTTTTTCCGCTTTATCTAAACTCTTATTAATATCTAAGCCATAAGTAATATTTTTTTTTACTGACATATGAGGAAATAATGCATAATTTTGAAATACCGTATTTACTGGTCTTTTATAAGATGGTGTGTTTATAATTGATTTTCCCTCAATCTTAATATCTCCTGAGTCAAGACTTTCAAAGCCACTTATTGTTTTTAAAAGTGTTGTTTTTCCACAGCCTGAGGGGCCTAATAAAGTTACAAATTCATTATAATTAATATTTAAATTAATATCCTTTAGCGCATTTACTTTTCCACCTTCTGGTGTGTCATACGTTTTACAAGCATTATCAATAGAAATAAGTGTTCTTGGCATGGCAATTATTTGAACACCAAGGACAAAACTAATTTGTCCTTGGTGAATTTACAATATTTATTGGGCTTTAACTTTAGTCCATTCCCGATCGTATATTTTTATATCTTCACCAAGATCGTCAAATATTTGTAGTTTTTCATAAGCCTCACTGGGTGGGTTTATATAGGGGTTGTTTTTTAAATTATCTGCCAATAAGTCCCTTGAAGGAGCGTTAGCAGAAATGTTTAGTTGCTGCGCAGTATTAAGTGCAGGATTTTCAGGGTTTAAATAAAACTCCATAAATTTTCTTGCATTTTCTTTGTTTGGAGCAGATTCCAACACGCACATATCTTCTTGATACATAGTAGCTCCTTCTTTAGGAACAGTATATTCGAGTTTACCTTCAGGATCTTCGAAAACATAGTATAACCCACCTACATACCAATGCGCTGCAGCAATATCTCCACTTTGTAATAACGAAATTATATCGTAAGAAAAAGCAGATATATTATCAAGATTTTTTGAAATAAAAGCAGCTGCTTCTTTAACTTCAGACACATCTGTAGAATTAACACTATTGCCATTAACTATTAAGCCTACACCTATAGTTTCTCTGGGATCATCCAACATTGTTATTTTTCCATTATATTTATCTGGGATTGCAAAAAATTCTTCCCAACTATTTAGAGAGGGAACTATATTTTTATTATAAAAAATACCCACAGTACCTCGTGCATATGGTAAGCACCATGAGCCCTCAGGGTCAGTTTTAGCTATGATAAAATCCTTATCTATGTTTTTAAAAAGAGGAGATTCATTAATTTTAGTTTCATGAAGTAATCCTAATTTAAATAAAATATCATGGAAGTGTACGGATGGAAAAACAATATCATACCCAGTTGCACCTCCTTGAAGCTTTGCAAGCATTTCTTCGTTACTTCCGTAGACATCTAAATTAATTTCTATTCCTGTTTCTGCAGTAAATTTCTTTAGAACTGCTGGATTGATATAATCACCCCAATTATATAAATTTAATTTACCTTCAGCTTTTAATGTATTTGGAAATACAAATAAAAAAACCAATGAGCAAATTACTTTTAACATTTTAACCATGTTACATTCCTCCTAATAACCTAATAAATAGATTATAAAATGTGAAGAAAGCTCATACAAGAGAGTAATTTGTAGATATTATTTATATATATTTTTTTTATCATATTTTTACGAGAGATAAGAATTCATACAAAACGTAACTACTTAATACTTTATATAAAGTATTAGGGGGCTTTAATTTTCTGATCAATTAGAGTTTACATTCCTAAACAATATGAAGCTAAATTTTCAAATTAAATTCTTCGATATGTTTAGCTAATTTCTTACCTGAAAGCCAGGCATCTTGCATCGCTGGTCCTTCACTCCAATCACCAAGAAGGTAAAGCTTATGATCTATTGATGGTATATAGGTTTTTCCAACTAGGTCTCTTAAGCTTTGTTTTGTATTAGCGTATTTCCAACGATGAGATTTTTTGAAAGTAGCTTTAGCATCTGATCCAAATGTTTTTTTTACTTCATTGATAACGTAATCTTCTAAAACATAGGGCTCAATATCATAATATTTTTTTGTCCATTCTGATCGCATATTAAAAACCCAGCTCTCTTGATCGAATTGCTCGTGTTTAAAATTCTGATTCATAAAAAAACTAATTTCTTTTGTGAGATAATATCCAAACTGTAAGTCTGTACCCAATCTTTTATCAAAACCAAGCATGACTGTCCAAATAGAATTAAAAGTAGGGGTAGGATAATTTTTAAAATCGATATGATCTTGTAAAAGTGTAACTCCTTGTTCAAAGGGTATGCAGGCAAATACCATATCAAATGGTCCAAATTGATCTTTATCTGAAGATATATAATAGTTCTTTTCAGCTCTTTCTATTTTTTCAATTTTTGTTGAAAAATGAGTAGGGTAATGAAGTGATTTATGAAGATTGAGAGGTATAGATTGAATACCGTTATTACCAATAATAATAGATTTCATTTCTTTAGTTGATTGTCCTAGGTAATTAGGAGTATAGAACGCTTCTACTTTTTTAATTGCTTGTACTTTTTCAAGAGCTTCTGTGAATCCTAACACACCATGATCAGGAGAAAGAAAATGAGCGCCATGATCAAACTGTAGATCATTATGCTTTCTAGTACTTAGTCGTCCTCCGGCTCTCCAGGATTTTTCAAAAAAGGTTATATCAAGAGTGGGAAGATGGCGAGCGAGAGATAGTGCGGAAATCCCAGTACCTATTATGGCAATTTTTTTCATTTCATTTTTATTTTAAATATTATTAGAAAATATAGAACTAATTATTTTTTTTCGAACTTTTAGAAAATTCATCTACATCTTCTGTAGGTCTTAAGGGTTTTAAATATCTTAATCGTAGAATAACAGCCGCAATTGCAATTAAAACTATTGCCGAAGCTTCATAAATTAATATCTCTGGATCTAAATCTTTTCTTTGTAGAATGATCAGTCTTGATAGAGCGGTGATTGCAATAAATAAAGGGTAAGTCATACGCACACGATTTGAGACATAGTAAATTCTGACCATGCCAATTACTTCAACATAGATAAATAGTAATAGTAAATCTGCTAATGAAACGTAGCGATTTTCAATCATTTTCAATAATTCAAATAAAATAGCAACTAAAGTACTAATTAATATGACAAAAAGAATCATTTTTTCAATAAAACTAATAAAATTTGCTAATTCTTTATTCATACCCAAACGATCTTATCAATTTCTTTTGATTCTAGATAGTTATTTGTTTGTGAAAACGGACGACTCCCAAAAAATCCACGATGGGAAGAGAGAGGAGAGGGGTGAACTGATTTTAAGATTAAGTGCTTTGAAGAATCAATCAAATGAGTTTTTGAATGAGCGTGAGCTCCCCATAAAATAAATACAATATTTTCTCTATAATGGTTAATTATTTCTATCACTCTATCTGTAAAAATATTCCACCCAAAATCTTTATGTGACATAGGTTTACTTTCCTCAACTGTAAGTGTTGTATTGAGAAGAAAGACCCCTTGTTTTGCCCAATTTTCTAAATTGCCATTAGTTTTATTAATTTCAACCTTGAGATCAGAATCTAGTTCTTTGAAAATATTCATTAATGAAGGTGGAGGTTTGATATTGTGTGGAACTGAAAAGCTTAAGCCGTGAGCTTGTCCTGGACCGTGATAAGGGTCTTGCCCTAATATCACAACTTTAATTTTTTTAAAGGGAGTTAAATGAAATGCATTAAAAATTTTTGATTTTTCAGGATAGACGGTAATATTTTTATTCTGACACTCTATTAATTTTTTCTTCAGATCTTTCATGTAGGATTGACTGAACTCTTCTTCTAAATACTGAATCCAGTTAGAGGGAAGCTGAAAGGGATTAGATTCCATCCGGTAATTATAGGTTTAATTTAATGTTGTGTCTTGATTTCGACCGTACTTTTCAAGCTTATTGATAATTTTTTCTTTTAGATCATGATTTTCTTCAAGAGCCATTACAAGAGCTTGAGTATAGAAGAAGCAGGCAGCCTCAATATCTGATTTTTTTTTAAAGTAATTAGCTGCTTCATAATAAAGAGAACATACTTTATACATTTGTTTTTTTTGAATAGCTTCTGATATGTCTGTATCTAATTGATTAATATCTTCCATTTGAAATATCAAACTAACATATGTCAGTTTGATTACTATAGGCAATTAAATTAAAAGACGAGTTATTTGTTAATATTGTAAAATTTTTCGTGCATACCAATCATGGAATACGTGAGTAGGTACATCCATGATAGGAGAGAAGCGCCCTCCGTCAAAATACTTTGCATGACGACCTTTTTGCATACCTTCAACCACAAATATATCTTCTTCAAAGACAGTTTTCCAAAGTTGTGCATTCTCTAATCTTGTGGACTGATATTCTTGATCGAGTATTTTTATATCAGAATAGTATATTTGAACACGTTCTATAATTTTTTCAGAAGACACAGGTTCAATAATATTATTAAATAAATGATCTCTTTGAACGCCCATAATAAGATTGGGAAATAATACGATATACTCTCCTTTAGAATCCCATTCAGAGCCAAGGTCTTTGAAATCTTTAAATTTTTTTCCAGTTGAAAAGATGGGATTATATTTATAACTAATTTGACCTGAATAGTTTCCATAATTAACAATATTTTCATGGTCCTCTAGTTTAGAATAGCTATTTAAACCTGGATGAACCCAAGGCAAATGATAAGCTTCTAAGTAATTTTCTACAGCTAGTTTCCAATTACTATTTAATTCTAATTGAAAAGAAGACCCCAGAAGATCTGTGTGTAATTCTTGATCAAAAATTTCCCATCTTTTGATGATGGAAGAATGAACATCTTCAAATTTAGGAGCATTACCGTTAGGATTAACAAAAACTACCCCTCTCCAAATATGTGTTCTTACTTCAAATAAGCCCAATTCCTTTTTATCAATACTTTTATGAAAATTAATTCCAGGTCCTCCAAGATGAGGTGTAGCGCAATTTTCTCCTGTTTGTTGATAGCACCAAGAATGATAACGACATCTTATAGCGCCTTTTAAGACAGTAGGCTCATCAATAAGTTTCATTCCTCTGTGTCGACAGACATTTTGAAAAACTCTCACTTTATTATCCTCCTTACTTCTTATTATGAACATGGGATTATTAAAATAAGTAACAGGAATAACCGAGCCTGGTTGTCCTAAGTCATTTGCAAAACCTATGGCAAACCAACCAGTATTAAAAATTTTTTCTTGTTCAACTTTAAAACATACTTCTTCAACATAATACTCATTGGGAATTCCCTTTGCTTTTTCAATATCTAATAAAGCCAATTCTAATTGGCTTTTATAAGAATTGTAATTTTTTGAGGGTTTATTGTCATTCAATAAAATTTTGAATTATAAAGTGGAAATAATCAACTAGAAATTATCTTTAGCTAATCTCATTTTTTTAAAAACTTCAACAGGATCTTTAGAATTATATATCTTTTGAAATACCTCATCTTCACATCGTAAAAAGGGATTTAAATTTAATTCCTTTCGAAGTTCTGTTGGGATGGTAGGCCGAGCATCTGATCCCTGCTTTTTAATCCATCCTCCATATGTAATTAAATCTTCATTTTTTGGATCAATAGATAAAGCAAACAGAAGATTACTGTGAGTGTATTCATGTCCGCAGTAAACAAGAGTATCTTTTGGTAGTTTTTTTAATATTGAAAGAGATTTCCAAAATAATTCTGGCGTTCCTTCAAACATCCTTCCACATCCAAGGCTGAATAAAGTATCTCCTGCAAATAATATTGAATAATCCTGATTAAAATAACAAATATGTTGCATTGTATGTCCTGGTGTAGAAATTATTTTATAAGTATTATTGAAAATAGAAATTTCCTCATTTGCTTTAACTGGAATATCAATGTTTGGTAATTGATCATCTAATTCATGCCCAATGACTTTAGCGTTATATTTTTTTTTTAAATCAGCAACGGCTGCCGTATGATCATCATGATGGTGAGTCAGGAGTATATGACTTAATGAGCAATCATTAAGATCTAAAATTTTTTCACACATTTCTAAATCGGAAGGATCAACTATTGCTGCCTCTTTTGCGTGAGGAAGCTTAACTAAGTACCCGTAATTATCTGATAATTGAGGAAAAAGATAAATATTTGGTTTTTGCATAGAAATAGCATGTTAAGAAAATTAAATATAAAATACAACTATGGAAATTAGCGCATCTACTATTCATAGCTTTTATAATTCGGAACTTGGAAAAATAGTTAGGCAAGAGACGATTAACAACCTCTCAGATGCTATGGAAGGTCATCATTTAAGTAAGGTATGTGGTTTAGGTTATACCTCTCCCTATATGACTTTTCTTAAAGAATCACACCCACAATGTATTTTTCAAGAAATGTTTCCAGATTTCTTGGGAGCAATTATAAAAGATAATTTAGATTTTAAGCAAGAAGCTGTAGATGAATATTTTCTCCCTATCGAGCCTTCAACCGTTGATGTTATTATACTTTCTCATATTTTAGAGTTAGTGGAAAGACCAGAGACGGTAATTGAAGAAGCCTGGAGAGTTTTAAAACCTAATGGACTTTTAATTTCTATCATCCCTCGAAGAGCGGGAATATGGACCAGATATGATAATAACCCATTTGGTTTTGGGAGATCTTTTTCTAAAAAACAATTAAGTTACCTCCTTGGTTCCTTTTTTTATTTAGATAGTAGCTATTACTATCTATACACCCCTCCTTGGAATAACTTTTTTAATTATAGATTATCTTCTTTTTTAGAAAAAATAGGCCCTGTCACAGTTCCTTTTTTAAGTGGCCTGAAGATGGAAGTTTCGAAAAAAATTATTTACGCCAAGCCCAATCAAAGAAAAAAGAAGTCTAGCCTCCAGAGAAATTTAGTGACTATTTAGATATTTATTAATTTTTTAAATTCTACTTTAATATTTTTCCATTTTAAAATCATTGAATTTAAAATAATTTCACGATCTAAAATTTTTAATTCGTCTGCTACTGGAGCCCACATATAAAGCGCCTCACAACTTTTTTCAAATTCATTAGTTGCTATATAAATATCCCAATTTATATGAGAAATTATTTGATTAAATTGATTAATTAATTGATTTTTTTTTTCATCAGTTATTTCTATATTGGTATCATTTTCTAAAATCTCTTGATAAATATTTATAGCTTTATTAAATTCATTGGAGTTTAAATTAGTCTTTAAATGATGGAGTGAATATAATGTCAAATCCTGAATTGACTGAATGTAAATTTCATTTTTTGCAATATTGATAGATTGCAAAATGTTCTCATCTTCAAATAAACTGACATAGCGTGTACCCATTATATGTTGCTTGGTTTTTCTTTATGGTCAGGTTTTATTTAATGCCATGGCTTCTTGGATATTCAGTCATGGGAATGCTTTCTTTTCCTTTGGAAAGTGAGATTTCAGCAATGATTTATCAGGCTTTTAATTAATACTTTAATAAGTATAATTTTTTCTTGTTTGATTTTCATTATTATTTAATCGTATCTATTTGTGTTCTTCTTTTCTCAATATCTAAATCGGGTTTCTCTGGTGGCGGATTAGCTTTAATTGCCGTAACTGTTCTCTCTATCAATTTTGGACCAATTAAAGCAATTTCTATACTTTTACCTTTAATTATTGTGTGTGATTTAATGGCAGGATATTTAAATAGAAAATACATAGATAAAAAAGTAATTCTAGGGATCGTACCCTATACTTTATTAGGTGTAATTTTAGGAACATTACTTTTTAAAGCTATTGATCTGAATATGATTAGTATTTTTATTGGTTCAATATCATTGGCTTATGTTTTCTTTAATTATTTGATGACAAAGTCTATTTTAAATTCAGTACCGTTTAATGGTAGTAAATCTTTTTGGGGAACATTAAGTGGATTTACTAGCTTCTGTCTTCATTCTGGCGGACTTCCTATGCAAACTTACTTGCTGAGTCAATATAGAAAAAAAACAGAATTTGTTGCAACTTTAGTATTTAGCATGGCGATCATTAATGTATCGAAAGTGGTGCCTTATTTTTATCTAGAAATTCTTTCTTTAAAACAAATTTTGGAATATATGTTATTTTCTCCTATTGCTATAGCTGGGGTACTCTTAGGTAATTGGATGAATAAAAAGGTAAGTGATAAATCTTTCTTTTTGATAATTAATATTTTTATTGTAGTGGCTTCAATGAGATTAATTTACGACGGATTCAACGCTCTATAATCTTTCTTTAAAAAGAGAAATTAAATCATCTTCATTTTGTAATTTTTCCATTTCAACAGAACTTACTAGAACATCATACTTGTTATTTTTTTTTTCAATACAAATCGGAAGATTATTTCGAAATTTTTCTAAATTATTAAACTCTAAATCCTCTTTATGTAAGAAAGTAAAGCTATGTATGGAGTTATTTATAAAAGTCTTCCATTTTTTTTTCATCACAATATTAAAAGTAATTTTACACAAGTTACATTTATAAGTTTCTGGTGATACATATTTGTGAATTAAATCTAAAGTACCATTCCATTTCCCACCTTTAGCGTTATAGATGAGAATAAATTCTCTTTTATTTATAAGGCTCATTAGGTAGATAAATTAAATAAAACTTCATTACAAAAGATATTTGATGGTGCTTTTGGAAATAAAAATCTTTGGTTTTTTTTTACATCATAAGTTTCGTTAATGGTAAAGCCAACTTTTTTTGCTAAAATTGTAAAATCTTTAATGCTACATGGGTGAATATTTTCAGTATTAAACCATTGATCCTCATGTGATTCCCCTAATAAATTATCAAAACTACCTTTCACGGAAAAATTAAATACTTTTTTGTAATAATTTGAATTATCAAAGCTAATGATAATATTTTTTCCAACTTTTTTTAAAAGTTGTAATAATTTATCAGGAGCATTTACCGTTTGAATTGTTTGTGTCAGTATGCAGTAATCAAATTGATTATGAGGAAAATCTTCAAGAATTTGATTAATATCACCTTGAACAACATCTAGTCCATTTTCTAAACAAGTAACAACTTTTTCTTGATTTATTTCTACGCCCTGTGTTTGTACATCATCTTTAACGTTAAGAAGAGATAGCAGTTCACCCGAAGAGCAACCGATATCAAGCACTTTTGATCCACTTGGTATAATATCTAATATTATTTTATAATCGTTTCTCATTTATGATTTTATTCCTTTTAAAAAACCGGTTGTGATTTTAAATAACTGATGTTCATCTAATAAAAAACTATCATGTCCTCTATCTGATACGACCTCGGCTGAACTAACTAAAGATCCTATGGAATTTAATAATGATACTATTCCTCGAGATTCTTTAGTGGGAAAAAGCCAGTCACTTGTAAAAGATACTACCAAAAATCTTATTTTATTTGAAATGATGGATTTCTTATTTTTAATTATTTGTTCTGATACGTCAAAATAATCCATAGCCCTAGTCATATATAAGTAACTATTGGCATCAAATCGATCCACAAAACTTTTACCTTGATATCTTAAATAGCTTTCAACTTGAAAATCAATATCAAATCCAAAAGATAGATCTTTTTTTTCCTGAAGATTACGTCCAAATTTTTTTTGAAAAGCAGCATCAGAGAGGTAGGTTATGTGCGCAATCATTCTAGCAACAGAAAGTCCATTTTCTGGTTTCGTATCTTCACTTAGGTAATTACCTTTTCTCCAATTGGGATCCAACATAATTGATTGTCTGCCAGCTTCATCAAAAGCAATATTTTGAGCTGAATGTTTAAGAGCGCCCGCAATCGATATTATAGACCTTAATGATTCTGGGTAACTAGCTGCCCATTGAAGTACTTGCATTGAGCCCATAGACCCACCAATTACAGAAAGTAATTTTTCTATTTTTAATTCATCAATTAAGATTTTTTGAACTTTCACCATATCTTGTATTGTGATAGTAGGAAAATCAATTCCGTAAATTTTGTTAGTTTTAGGGTTTATCTCATTAGGTCCTGTCGTACCTACACAGCCACCAAGTACATTCGAACATATAACAAAATACTTTTCCGTATCAACCGTTTTACCTGGGCCAATCATTAAATCCCACCATCCCTTTTTTTTTGTAATAGGATTTTTTTCAGCTGGAAATTGATCGCCAGTTAATGCATGACAAACTAAAATAGCATTACTTTTATCTAAATTTAATTTACCATAAGTTTGATAAGCTATTTCAACTTTATCTAAAGATTTACCGCTATCTAAAATCAATTCTTCATCACATTTTAATATAAAACCAGGATATTTAATATTTTGTATAATTTCTCTCATGATCAAATTTTTAACCAAAAATTACATTAAGAGGGTGTGGAATTTAGCGCTTTAGCTGTTTATCACCCGCAAGCTGTAATCAAATCGGTGTTATTTTGATAATCGCGAAATTCAAAATTTTGTCAATAGATAATTAATGATATTTAATGCTAATTAGTTTAATTATTGATAAATAAGCAATTAAAATGTTAAAAAAAAATAACTCATATAAGGGTGGAGCAGAAGAATTTAGTGGTTTTATTCGTCTTTCTTCAAATGAAAATAGTTACGGTCCAGCAAATTCTGTTATCAGCCAAATAAAAAAAAATGCAGGGTTTTCAAATATTTATCCTGAAATTAATAGCCAGTCACTTATTAAAAAAATATCTATCAATAATAATATAAAGAAAGAAAATATCATAGTAGGAGCCGGATC
>JAQBUY010000153.1 GCA_027623775.1 Pseudomonadota bacterium | reverse complement strand
CATGCTGATTTAAAATTTGTATTTAAAGCTGTTGAGGAAATTTGTTTAAAAATATCAAAAAAAATTGTTCTTGTTACTAAATCTACCGTTCCAGTTGGAACGGCTAAAAAAATTGAAAATATAATTAAAAAATTAAATAAACATAATTTAATAACTGTTGCCTCTAACCCTGAATTTTTAAGAGAAGGTTCGGCCATAAATGACTTTTTAAGACCTGATAGAGTAGTAATTGGAACAAATGATACATATTCAAAGGAATTGCTTAATAAGCTCTACAGTCCTCTAAATATCCGTCAAGTACCCATTGTTAACACCGACACAGAAACCTCAGAACTTATTAAATACGCATCGAATTCCTTTTTAGCAACTAAAATTACATTTATTAATGAAATTGCATCTTTCTGTAAAAAAACTGGTACCAATATTGATGACGTTTCAAAAGCTATGGGACTGGATAAAAGAATAGGTTCAAAATTTCTTCACGCAGGTCCTGGTTATGGTGGGTCTTGCTTTCCTAAAGATACACTCGCTATGTCCAGAATATTTAAAGATAAAAAAATAAAATTTGGTATTATTGATACTGTAATTAAAACAAATAATAAGATTAAAGAAGACTTATCAAGAGAAATATTAAAGATCATTAAATCTAATAAGATAAATAAAATTTTATTTTTAGGACTCTCATTTAAACCAGAAACAGACGATATTAGAGAGTCATCTTCAATCTTCATTATAAATTATTTACTCAAAAAAAATAAAAATTTAATTATAAGCGCTCATGATCCTGTCGCCATCCCCAATTGTAAAAAAGAAAAGTTGAAAGTTAATTATTATGAAGATCTTAAAAAATCTTACAAAAAACAAGATATGATTATTATAGCTACTGAGTGGAACATATACAGATCTATAAATTTTGTTAATTTATATAATGAAATGAACTCACATGTAATCTATGATTTAAGAAATATCTATGCTGGGAATAAAGAAATTTTAAAACTTGGCTTTAAATATCACTCCATTAGTTCTAAATGATCAATAATGAGATTCTAAGAGAGTACGATATTAGAGGTATATACGGTTCGTCATTGACAAATAAAGATATTGATAATATTGGAAAATCATTATCATCATTAATGATCAATAAAGACATGACCGATATTATTATTGGCCATGATGGAAGGGATTCATCGTTAGAAATTAAAAATTTACTTATCGATTCAATAACTAGCATGGGTATTAACGTCTCAGATATATCGCTAGTACCGACTCCTATATGTTATTTTGCAACAAAAAAATTAAATATTTATAATTCAATTATGATAACAGGATCTCATAATCCCCAAGAATATAATGGTTTTAAGATCATAATTAATGACGAACCTTTTTACGGAGAGCAAATTAAAAATTTAAATAATATCAAAATCCATAATAAATCTAATACTAGAGGTTCAATTAAATATATAGATATTCTACAAACCTACATTGATGAAATTTTAACTAAGATAAATATAAAAAAAGATTTAAAAATAGTATGGGATATTGGAAATGGTGTAATTGGATCTATGTTCCATCGACTAATAAAGAAAATTCCAGGCGAACACTTAATAATTAATTCAACTGTTGATGGTAATTTTCCTAATCATCATCCAGACCCAACAGTATTAAAAAATAACATTCAAATTAGTAATTTTGTTAAAGGTAAGGGTTATGATCTTGGAATATCTTTTGATGGCGATGGAGATAGACTTGGTATAATAGACAATAAAGGTAATTTCGTTTATTCTGACATAATACTACTACTTATTTCAAAATTTATGGCCATTGATATTAAAAATTTAACTGTTGTTGCAGATGTTAAGTGCAGTCAACTTATTTTCGATGAACTCCGATCTAATAATATAAATATTATAATGTCAAAAACTGGACATTCTCTTATTAAGAAAAAAATTCATGAAACTAATGCTCATATTGCTGGTGAAATGAGTGGTCATATGTTTTTTAATCACAACTATTATGGTTTTGATGATGCTATATATGCCTCATTAAAATTTTTAGAATATTTAAGTAATCAAAAAAACACACTCCATAACATTGTAAATGATTATTTGATTTATTCATCCACTCCTGAATTAAAATTATACTGCGAAGAAGATGTTAAATTTAAAAATATTGAAAAAATAGTATTGGAAATCAAGAAAAAATCTAAAGATTTGAAAATTAATGATTTAGATGGTGTCAGAGTTGAAGCTGATGACTACTGGTATTTAATCAGAGCTTCTAATACTCAAAACTGTCTTGTCTTTAGATTGGAATGTAAAAAAAATATTAATTTTAAAAATAAACTTAAGGAAATTCATACATTTCTTTCAGATTTTAATCTTGATTTAAAAGAATTAAATTCTTTTTACGACACAATCTAGTTTATTATTTTTTATAATATTACAAATTTTTTCTGCTTTATTTTTACTTAGAGGTTCAGTGATAGTTACAAAGTAATGGCCTTTTTTTTCTATA
>JAQBUY010000024.1 GCA_027623775.1 Pseudomonadota bacterium | reverse complement strand
TTTTAATTTCTAGTCCACTCTCCGCTCTTGCCTGATGATCAAAAATTAAAATATGGATTTTTTTCTTAGGAGAAAAATAATTTTTTAATAAAAAAAATAATACTGTGCTGTCAATTCCACCTGATAAGGAGATCGCTATAGGATCATTTTTTTCAATTGAATTTATAATACAAAAACTATCAATAAATTTTTTATTTAGAATTTCTGTTTTAGTCAATAATTAAGCCGCAACTTTGCTCTTCTTGCAAAGATTTAGAATCCTCCACTATTCCAACTTCACTACTATAGTCATTTGAAAAAATTATATCCTCCATAACTAAACATGCATTTTCTTTATCTCCAATTTTAACCAGGGACTTAGCCAACCAATAATAATTATCTGCTTTAAAATTTGAAATATCATCAAAATCCCTGTGTCTAATTCCAAAATATTTGATTGCCTCGATAAAATCATTATTGATAAAATAAGTTCTGCCTAGCCAATAATAAGATTCTGAAATCACATTTCTATTATCAGAGTTAGATTCAATAATTTTAGAAAGACTTTGTATTGCTCTTGAATTATCTAGCGATCCCATAAAGTTTTTAGCTGCGATTAACTCTTCTCCTACATTTAAAGGTTCTATCTCTTGAATAACTTCATTTTGAATTTCGTCTAATAATTCATTTTCAGTTTCTATTACTTCAGCATTATCAATCGATAATTGATTTTCATTTTCTAAATCATTTAAGCTAATTTGACCTAACTGTTTAGTCTCATTAGTTCCTGAGACAATAGAAGAGGAATCTTTCTGTACAATTATTCTATCAGAGCTCTTTACTGTAGATAAGGTAACTGTATTTTGATTAAGATATAATGAGTATAGATCACTTATTTTAATTTCTAATTCTTCCAGTCTGAAATTAATTTTTTTTAAAGCATTTTCTAGATCTGAAACTTTATCTGATGAAGTTACTTGAGTTGTAATGAGCACATCAGTTTCCTGACTATTAGGTTTTAAATTGTTATAAACAAAACTCTGGAGATCTTGTAGATCATTGCTTAATCTATCGAGATCATTCAATAATTTAGAATTTTTTTCTTCAGACTGTATTGTGTTGAGATCGAGTATTAATAAGATTATTAAATAAAAAAATTTCATTAATTTTCACCTCACTATATTTCTAAAGTGAGGCTCTAAATAAATTTACTTATTTTGTTACAGTAGTAACTGATCTTCTGTTTTGACTCCAAGCAGAGTCAGTTGAACCAACAACTTCAGGTCTTTCTTTACCAAAGCTAACAGTATTCATTCTTGTGTTTGCAATACCGGCATCCATCAAGTAATTATATACCGTATTTGCTCTTTTAGCTCCTAAAGCTAAGTTATATTCTCTTGTACCTCTTTCGTCAGCATGACCTTCAATAGTAATGTCAACTTCTGAATATTGGTTTAACCAAGCAATCTGAGCATCTAAAGTTGACTGACCGTCAACAGTAATTTCAAAACTGTCATATTCAAAGAATACTCTATCTCCAACATTAACAATTAAATCTTCTTGGGATCCGGCAGCAATACTTCCACCGCCAGTTACATTTTTTTGACCTGCGCAAGAAGTTAGAATCAAGCCAGAAAAAATTATTATAAAAAGTTTTTTTAACATATTTGTTATTCTCCGAGTTTATAATCTATAGTCATTGTAGATTAACCACCAATTAATAATTAAATCAAGAGTTTTTATTTTAATTTAATTAAATTATTATGAAATTGTGTACTCTAAACATCATAATAAAGGTGACCAGGCAGGATCTGATCCATCTCTAGGTGTTTGTATTTTTCTTTCATTAAACCCTGTAATATCAATAAAATGAATAGAAGTTTGCCCTCCTGTGCCATCTTCTTTCGATCTATTTTGTCTATGATATATCAAGTATCTTCCATTCGGTGACCATGCAGGAGATTCTAAAGAAAAGTCTTTAACGACAACTCTTTCGTTAAGTCCAGTTATATCCATTATCCCTATGTGAAACAACTTTTGAGTTAATTTAGTAAAAGCTATTTGATCACCTCTAGGAGACCAAACAGGATTTCCGTAAACACCCTTTCCTCTACTAATTCTTTTAATATTTTTTCCATTAGCATCCATTATATATAATTGAGGATAACCTGCTCTATCTGAATTAAAAACAATTTTTTTACCATCGGGTGAAAAAGAAGGTGATGTATCTATACCAGGGTCATTAGTTAATCTTTCTATAGTTCTTGTATTTAAGTCCATTAAATAAATTTCTGTATTAGCGGTCTTTGGGTCTGAAAATGACATTACGATTTTTTGACTATCTGGAGAAAACCTTGGAGCAAAAGTCATTCCTGGAAAATCACCAACAATTTCTCTTACCCCTGTTTTTAAATTATAGATATAAACTCTCGGGATATTATTTTCATATTCCATATAGGTAATAGTTTGATTGTTTGGAGCAAATCTTGGAGTAAGGACTAAATTTTTACCATTGGTTAAAAATTGATGACTGTTAGGGTGTCCATCTTGATCCATAATTGCAAGTCTTTTTACTCTTTGATTTAAAGGTCCGACTTCAGAAATGTAAACAATTCTAGTATCAAAATACCCCCTCTCTCCAGTTATGCGCTCATAAACTAAATCACTAATTTTATGTCCTAATCGTCTTATAAGTTCTAGATTAGGAATTGACATTTTAACTGCTTTAATTTCTTGACCGGCAAAAACATCATATAGCCTTATTCTTACAGTGTATGTATTGTTAGAATACTTCACATCACCACTTAAAAGAAATTGAGCTTTAATTATTTTCCAATCTTCAAATCTTGGAATCTTATCTACCAAATTATCTGACTGAATGTATAAATCTTCATCTACAGTATAAAATAGACCAGAATTAGAGAGGTTATTGGAAATGATTTCCCTTAATGTCTCTCCGCCCTTAATGGCTTTATCGCTGCTACCAAAAAAATCAGTTATAGCAATAGGAGTGGGTTCAACCTTACCTTGAGAAATTGTAACTTCTAATGCGGCAAAAACATTTGATGAAAAAAATATTGCAAATAAAATTAAAGAGAATTGTTTTTTCATAATTTGTAAGAAGTAACATAACATATATTTATTATATATTTTTTAAAATTTAAACCTTGTCAAACATCCAGCCAAAATCAAATGTGAAATTAATTTCATTCCACTCATCATATTTATCTTCTGGGAGCATGAGAGTTGAGCAATTTGGATGATTAAAAGCTCTAAGCGCGGCTTCGCCAGCAGTTCTAAAGTAAGGATCTGTGGTCATTTTTGAGGTATTTTTAATAATAGCTTCTTTAACTGTCCTATCAGGGTTAACAAAAATTTGTACCTGAACTTTCATATCTTCGAAACCTTTTGACCCAGCAGGAACGGTATAGCAAGAATATAGTTGCTGCTTTAATAATTCTAATTCAGAAATGGTCATTTTTTCCCCAACCTCATCTGTAAAAACATCCGATTGCTTTTCTTCAGTTGTCTCTTGTTCTTTTTTAAAATCTTTACTCTCCTGCTCAATGTCTTTTAAAACTTTACTTACATTAAAAGATTTTTTTTTAGGTTTAGTTTTTAAAACAATTTCAACTTCCGGTTTTTCAATAATCTCTTTTGGTTCTGGCTTATTTTTAAGTTTAATTTCAAAATCATTTTTTTCTTCAACTGGCTTTTCCTCGATGATCTCTTCGGGCTTTATTTTTTTTTCAATTACGAAGTCATTTTTTTCTTCAACTGATTCAGTCGCAAGAATTTCTTCTTTAGCTATTATCTTTTCAACCTCTTCAATTACTTCTTTTTTAGTTTCTTGAACCTGCTCAACCTTATCGGGAATTATTTCATTTACCTCTTTCTTAAATTCTGGTGCGGCTGTTTTTTCTTCAACAATAAACATTTCAACTGGAAGTATAAGGGGTATGTCAGTAATTTTATCTTTATTAAATGTTAAATTAATCATAGGAAGTAAAAAAAGAATGTGGACTAGGATTGAAAGAAAGGTAAAAGCATTATCTTTTTTCTGATAAAAAAAATCTTCAAGATAAAATCTAATTTGATTCAATGGTTTAAGTATTTTTTGTATATACAATATTATTTAATCAGGTTTTTTTGTAACAAGGGCTATTTTTAAAAAACCAGAAGTATTTAAAGCTCCAAGTACTTGCATGACTTCTCCATAATTTATATTTGTATCTGCTCTTAAAAAAATTCTAATATCACTATTATTACCTGCTACTGCTCTAACTTTGGATATTAATTCATCAAAGATTACTATTTCATCTCCAATAAAAAGTTCTTTATTTTCATTTAAAGTAATCTCCAATGGTTCTCTTTGCGCATCTAAAGACTGAGATTCAACTTTTGGAAGATTGATTGGAACTCCCACTGTTAATAAAGGCGCAGTTACCATAAAAACTATTAATAGCACTAACATAACATCAACCATAGGCGTTACATTGATTGCCGAAACTGGTCGATGCTTTCTTCTCATTAGCTCATTTGTCTTGAAATAATGTTTACTAAATCTTTTCCAAAATTCTCAACTTCAGATAGATAGTTATCAATTCTAGCAGTTATAAGATTATAAAAAGCAGTAGAAGGTATAGCTACAAATAAACCAAGTGCGGTAACAAAAAGTGCTTCAGCTATACCAGGGGCAACTACAGCCAAATTAGTATTTTGCGCTATGGCGATTGCTTGAAAGCTATGCATAATCCCCCACACAGTTCCAAATAATCCAATAAAAGGAGCAACAGAACCAGATGAAGCAAGAAAAGATAATCCTCTATTGAGCTTTGAATCTTCATTACTAACACTTAACTCTAAAACCGTTTCTAATCTTTGAATTAAAAAACTATCCATTTTTGTTTTTGATTTTAAAGATTTATCATATTCATCCATGATGTTTTTAAAAATCAAAGAAAAACTTTCTTCTTCAAATTCATCAATTTGCTCGTGAAGTTCATCTAGTGTGACCCCTGACCAAAAATGATTTTCAAATTTTTTAGATATGCGTTTCATTTTACTAATAGTAAATAACTTTTGAACGATAATTTTCCATGACTGAATAGAAAAAATTAAAAGCAAAAGAATGACAAATTTAACAATCCAATCAGATTTAAAGAACATAGAAAACATAGAAAAATCAACTGAACCTTTCATTGACGCTAAATTAATTACTTCATTTTCCATTTACTCAATCTCCTTAATAATTTTATTATGTGTAATTTTTGAAACTGATTCAAAATCATCCGAATGAACCATAATCCAAAAACCTGGTCTATTTTTCTCACATAGTGCGATTACAGGTATTTTTTTTTCTTTATCAGCATAAATTTTAGTATCATCCCAAAGTTTCACAGCAGAGTGTTTGGCCCTTAACTTACATTCAATAAACAATTCCTGATGAATAACATCGGCATGAGTGACTTTTGAATTTATACCACTTAAAGCATTTCTTATTCCTCCAAAAAATTTGGATACTAAACGTTCTCTATTCTTCCAAGCTTTATCAGGCATCTGATTCTCCTATCAATTTACTATCAAAATCTAGATTAGAGAAACAATTTTGAACATCGTCATTATCTTCTAAATCATCCGATAATTTCAAAAGCTTCTCAAGATCTTCTCTGGAAGTAATTTCTACGTTCATATTAGGCTTCCAAATTAATTTAGCCCCTTCTACTTCTAACTGCTTATCTTGAACAAATTTTTCAACTGTAAATAAATCTTCTAATTTACAATAAAGATAAGTCTCCCCCTCATCTAAAACATAATCCTCCACTCCAACTTCAATTAATTCCTCAATCATCTCGTCATTAAGACTAGCCTTAATAATTACTTCGCCTACTTTATCAAAATTATAACTTACGCTACCTGTCTCACCAAGGTTACCACCATTTCTCGAGAAAATTGTTCTAATTTCAGTCGCAGTTCTATTTTTATTATCTGTTAGAGCTTCTATAATAAATGCTGTTCCGTAAGGCCCATAACCTTCATATCTAATTTCAGAGTAATCTGCGGTATCAGTGTTGTTTTTATTAATAGCTCTTTCGATATTATCTTTTGGCATATTGACACTTCTGGCATTATTCATCGCAAGTCTTAATCTTGGATTTTTTTCAGGGTCAAGACCTCCAAGTTTTGATGCAATTTGAATTTCTCTTCCTATTTTACCAAACTGTTTTGCTCTTTTCTTATCTTGTGCTCCTTTACGAAACTGAATATTTTTAAATTTTGAATGACCTGCCATTTTTAAAACTCTTCTCTATTTAGAACTCCGCCAATTAAAATAGATTTTATAGATGCGATATCTGTATTAGATTCTTTTTTAATCACTATACCAGAAATAGTAGCCTCACCTTCACCAGGTTCTAATCTATTAGAATTAATACCTGTTCTCATTCTTTTTATAGCGTTCTCTTTCTTCATGCCGATTATTGAATCATAATCACCTGTCATTCCAATATCTGTTTTAAATGCAGTGCCTTTGCTTAGTATTCTAGCATCAGCTGTTGGAATGTGAGTATGAGTCCCATAAATACCAGTAAATTTTCCATCATAATGTTGACCTATACCATTTTTTTCCGAAGTAGCTTCTCCATGTACTTCTAAAAATGAATAATTAGCCTTACCAGCCTCAAGAAGAGAGATAATTTCTGTATCTAGACTGTAAAAAGGATCATTTAAAGGTACATTTATAAATAGTTTTGTATGCACTTGGCAAACTAGTATTTTTTTTCCATTAGAATGATCAAATATTTTATATCCCCTGCCTGGGGAGTCATTTAAAAAGTTAAGAGGCCTTATAATAGAGTGATTTGGATTAGATTCCATATAGTCAATTATTTCAATTTTATCCCAAGCATGATTTCCCAAGGTGACTGCATCCACCCCCATAGTAATTAGTTCCTCATATATTTTTGGAGTTAGGCCAAATCCTGCTGCTGAGTTTTCTGCATTAACAATAGTGAAGTCAATTTCAAATTTTTTCTTTATTTCGGTTAGATGTGAGTGCAATGCATTTCTTCCCACTCTGCCAACTACATCACCTATCATTAAAAAATTCATAATTATATTTTACTAGTCTCCGTACAAATAAAATCAACTTTTTGATCATACTCTTCTTGAAAAATCTCATCACATTGTTGCATATCAAAAGCTGCAAGAATAGTGAAAAAATTTTTATTTTTTTCTTTAAATTTTTCTATTGTTCTATCGTAGAACCCTCCACCATATCCAACTCTATACTTCTCTAAATTAAAAGCTGAGCAAGAAACAACAATAGCTTCTGGTTCTAAAGAAAGAGAGTGAATAGGTTCTAAAATTCCACGGTAACCTTTTGCAACATTGTGGGCCTGATAACTAAAAATTTTATAATCTAATGGCTCTGCTTTACTTTTAACAACTGGCAAAGTTACATGAATTTGATTATTTTCCAAATCTGAACAGAGATCCAATACCTCAACTTCATTATCAAATGGGTAAAACAAGCCAATAGATTTAATGTCAGAAAAATTAGATAAAACTTTTAGAATATTACTATTGATAATTTTTGATTTAGTTTTTACTTCATCAATTTTTAAACTTTTTCTTTTTAAAAGAAATGTTTTCCTGATTTCAAATTTATTCAATTGGAAGTTCTGAATCGAGTTTAATGATTATGGAATTAATAATTTTTTTTAAATGTAAATTTTCTTCTCGCATTTGATCTATAGTATTTTCATAGAACAATTTATTATTAAGGGATTCTTTTAAAATACTTTCCTTATTAAAGCTATCTTCTATCGATTTTAAAAAAGCAATAAAGGTTGAAGTTAAAAAAGGAACACTTTCTCTCTTTTCATTATTAATAAGATCACTAATTTTTAAAGCAAGATCCTTAACAACATTCTTATTATTATCGGAACACTGAATTCTCAAAGGCCTTCCAGCTATGTTCAGGTCTAGATGATTAGACATCGATATCTATATTAACCAGTACTTCTTCTATTTTATTAGTTGCCTGTTTAATTAATTGATTTTTTTGCTCTATTTCCCTTTTATTACCTTCTAGTTCTTGCTCTAATTCGGTCTGCCTTTTTTCCAAATAATCCACTTTTAGTTTATTCTCCAAAAGTCTATGTTCGAGATCTCTAGATAAATCTCTAAAAGATTTGAGTTTATCTACTAATTGGTCTATTTTATTTGTGATTTGTTGTTGAATATCATCCATAGTTTAATTTATAAGTATATCACAGAGTTATTCCATTGAAAAATTATCGCGAACTAGCAAATTGTATCAGGTTTTTATCTATAGATGCCGTTCAGAGAGCAAAATCAGGTCACCCTGGCATGCCAATGGGTATGGCCGATATAGCAACAGTACTTTTTAAAGATTATATAAATTTTAATCCTTCAGATCCTGAGTGGTCTTTTAGAGATAGATTCGTCTTATCAAATGGGCATGGGTCTATGCTTCTTTACTCTCTTCTTTATCTAACGGGTTATAAAAAAATGACCTTAGATCAAATTAAAAATTTTAGACAATTAGGATCAATTACAGCAGGACATCCTGAGTATGAACCAGAAGCGGGAATAGAAATTACCACTGGACCTTTAGGTCAAGGTATTGCTAATGCTGTAGGTATGGCACTTGCTCAAAAAAATTTGGCCGCAAAACTTAAATTAAAATTTTGCCCTAAGGTGTATGTTTTTTGTGGTGATGGTTGTTTGCAAGAAGGCATCAGTCAAGAAGCTATTAGTCTTGCGGGTCACTTACAGTTAGATAACTTAGTTCTGATTTATGATAACAATAAAATAAGTATTGATGGTTCAACAGATTTATCTTTTTCAGACAACACTAATTTAAGATTTAAATCGGTTAATTGGGATGTTTCTAATGGAGATGGACATGATTTTACAAGTATAAAAAAAAATCTTGATAAAACTCTTAAATCAAAAAGACCTATATTATTAAATTTTAAAACTACTATAGGATTTGGTTCGCCAAATAAATCTTCCAAGGCATCGTCTCATGGGTCACCTCTAGGTGATGAAGAAATAGCTAAAACAAGAGAGCAGCTAAATTGGTATTACGATGATTTTATGATACCTAAATCCTTATTAAAGGATTGGGGTTTAAGTCATAAAAGATGTATGTCTTTTTATAATTTATCCAAAAAGCATGAATCAAAAATTAAATTATTTAAATCTAAAAATGATTTAACTAAATTATTTAGTAAAATTAAAAAAGATGTTATTAAAATTACAGATAAGCAAGCTACAAGAAAATCATCTGAAGTTATTATAGACTACTTAAGTAAATCTGAATCTATCATTGGTGGTTCTGCTGATTTAACTGGATCGAATCTTACTAAAGGTAAATCGATGAGTATTATTGATAAAAAAAATTTAGGAGGTCAGTATATTCACTTTGGGGTAAGAGAGCATGGTATGGCTGGCATTATGAACGGTGTTGCTTCTACAAACTTCTTTAAAATTTTTTCAGGAACTTTTCTTAGTTTTGCTGATTATATGAAACCTAGCTTAAGATTAGCAGCATTAATGAAAATTGATCCTATTCTTGTATTCACTCATGACTCAATTGGATTAGGTGAAGATGGACCAACTCACCAACCAATTGAACAAATTAATATGTTAAGATCTATTCCTAATAGCTATGTTTTTCGTCCTGCAGATTTATTAGAAACTGCACTATGTTGGGAGGCGGCAATTAAAATTAAAAATGGACCTTCTTTTCTTTGTCTTTCTAGACAAAATTTGCCACAAATCTCAAATAGTTTAGTAAAAATAAAATATTTTAAAGGTGCTTATATTATTGAACAAAATAGCAAAAAAAATCATATAACAATTATCGCTACTGGATCAGAGGTTTCTTTAGCAATAGAAACTTCGAACATTTTATTAGAAAATAAAATTTCTTCAAAAATTATATCTATGCCATCTAGTTCGCTATTTGAAAAACAGTCTGTATCATTTCAAAAGAATTTACTTAATTCGTCAACAGGAGAAGTATTTGTTATTGAAGCAGGGTCAACTATGTATTGGAATAAATTTACAAATAAAGAAAATATTTTTGGTATAGATGATTTTGGTTCTAGCGCACCTGCCAATCAGGTTTATAAGAAATTTGGACTAGATCCAAAAATAATTTCAAAAAATATTATGAAAGGTATGAAAAAAAATAAATGAGTAAAAAACAAGTAGCTATTAATGGATTTGGAAGAATAGGAAGATTAGTATTTAGAGCTTTTATTGAAAGACATGGGGAGTTTTCTGATGATTATGAAATCACTCATATTAACGATCTTGCCGGCATAGATTCAAATATTCATTTATTAAAATATGACAGCGTTCATGGAAAAATGCCTTTTAAAATTTTAAAAATTAATGACAATATTTTTAGTATAGCTGGAAAAAAAATCACTGTTTCTGCAGAAAGAGATCCTCAAAATTTAAAATGGTCTGAAAAAAATATTGATGTTGTAATGGAATGTACGGGTATATTTGCAACAAAAGAAAAATCGTTACTTCATATTAAAAGTGGTGCTTCTAGAGTTGTGGTTTCAGCGCCTTGTACTGATGCAGATATAACAATTGTTCAAGGAGTTAATCATTCACTTTTATCGTCTGATCATATTGTGATCTCTAATGCTTCCTGTACAACGAATTGTTTAGCTCCTGTAGCGCATATCATTGATGAAGAATTTGGAATTGAATCGGGATATATGACCACTATTCATTCTTTTACTGGGGATCAAAGTACAGTAGACACTTTTCATAAAGATTTAAGAAGAGCTAGGGCAGCTTCTCAAAATATTATTCCTACTAGTACAGGTGCAGCTAAAGCTGTTGGATTAGTTTTACCTAATCTTAAAGGCAAACTTCATGGAACTGCCATTAGAGTTCCTACCCCAAATGTCTCATTAGTAGACTTTAAATTTAATACAAATAAGAAAATTACTGTCGATTCTCTCAATGCAAAATTTAAAGAATATGAATCCGATTCGCTGAAAAATATTTTAGGTCTTGATACAGAGCCTAAGGTTTCTTCCGATTATAATCACGATCCTAGGAGCTCTATTTTAGACCTGACTGAAACTACAGTTATTTCCCCTACTTTTGGAAGGATTATGACTTGGTATGATAATGAATGGGGGTTTTCGAATAGAATGCTTGAGACAGTAAAACAAGTGTGTAAATTATAATTATGAAAACTACATCAATCGTTAAAAAAATATTATCCTCATACGAAAGTGAGAATTTTGGAGTAAGGACTAATTTATCAAGAATATTAATGCATGGTAAACTTGCAGGAACCGGTAGATTAATTATTTTGCCTGTAGATCAAGGTTTTGAACATGGGCCCGATAGGAGTTTTGCAATTAACCCAGATGCCTATAATCCAATATATCATTATCAATTGGCCGTAGATGCTGGGCTCAGTGCTTATGCTGCTCCCTTAGGAATGCTTCAAGCTGGAGTTGGAAATTTTTACGGACAGATACCAACTATATTGAAAATCAATAGCTCCAATACATTAGCGCAATCTATGGATCAGGCTGTAACAGGAACAGTTGATGATGCTGTTAAAATGGGATGTAGTGCTATTGGATTTACAATTTATCCTGGGTCTGACCATAATTTCGACTTAATGGAAGAATTCAGAGAACTCTCTAAAGAGGCAAAAGATAAAGGTCTTGCAGTTGTTTTATGGGCTTATGCTCGTGGAGCTAAAATCTCTAAACAGGGTGAAACTGCTATTAATATAATCTCTTATGCTGCACATATGTCAGCTCTATTAGGAGCTAATATTATTAAGGTTAAACTTCCAACAGACTTTATTGAAGAAGACCCTACTAAAGTTGCTTTTGAAAATAAATTAATAGAAGTATCTACTTTGAAAGATAGAGTTGCCCATATAAAAAAAGTTGCTTTTGATGGAATGCGAATTGTGATATTTTCTGGCGGAGACACAAAAAATGATAATGCTTTAATGGATGAAATTAAGGCCATTCATCTTGGTGGTGGTAACGGATCTATTATAGGACGTAATTGCTTCCAAAGAAAAAGAGAAGACTCACTTAAACTACTTAATCAAATGATTGAAATTTATAAATCTAAATGAAGATAGGTGCAAACGAATTAAAAGTTGGGAATATTATTGAGCATAATAATTCTTTATGGAAAGTTGGAAAACTTTCTCACACTCAACCTGGTAAAGGTGGAGCCTATGTACAAGCTGAGTTAAAAAATATCTCCAATCAATCTAAACTGAATGAAAGATTCAGAAGTTCTGAATCTATTGAAAGAGTTCGTTCAGAGCAAATTGAACATCAGTTTTTATTTAGAAGTGGTGATGAATTTAACTTTATGAATAATTTAAATTTTGAACAAATAATTCTTACTAAAGAAATTATAGATGATAATACTGCTAATATTTTAGAAGACGGCATGACTGTCATTATTGAATTATTTGACGAAAAACCCATGAACGTCAATCTTCCAGATCAAGTAATATTAGAAGTTTTAGAAACTGAAGCTGTCATTAAAGGTCAAACCGTCTCTTCATCTTATAAGCCTGCTCTCTTAGAAAAACAAATTAGAACAACTGTTCCAGGTCATATTGAAGTGGGTGATAAAATTAAGTTAAACACTAAAGATTTTACTTATATAGAAAAATCTAAATAATACCTTAATGCCATTAATACCTCCTATTATTACCGTTATGGAAAAAGCGTGTAAAAATGCATCTAAATCTCTTATAAGAGATTTTGGAGAACTTGAAAAATTACAAATATCTAAAAAAGATATGAATGACTTTGTATCTTCAGCTGATATTAAGGCATCGAAATCTATTGCGTACAGTCTCAGTAAAGATAAGCCTGATTTTTTACAAATAGATGAAGAAACTTTTCAATCTTCTGATATTGAAAAATTAAATCAAGATAAACCTCTATTTATAATCGATCCTTTAGACGGGACTTTAAATTTTATGCACGGCATTCAATTTTTTGCTGTCTCTATTGGACTCGTAGTCAGAAAAGAAATTATAGCTGGGGCTATTTATAATCCTATATTAAATGAATTTTTTTGGGCACACAAAGGAAGTGGTGCCTGGTTAAATGGAACGAGAATTAGAGTTTCAAATCGAAGGCATTTAGAAGATTGCATGATCGCAACTGGTTTCCAAATAAAAAATCAAGATTCACTGCCTAGTTATTTTAAAGAACTTCAAGCTATCGGCTCTAAAACAGGTATTCGAAGACTTGGTTCAGCGGCAATGGATTTAGCATATGTCGCTAATGGTAAATTTGATGGATTTTGGGAGCATAATCTTAAGATGTGGGATATTGCTGGAGGAATCATTTTAGTTAAAGAAGCAGGAGGTGTAATTATGAATGAAAAAGGTAAAAATTTCGATTTATCAACTGATTTATCCCTTATTGCAAGTAATCCTAGCATTTATGAAGAATTAATTAAAAATTTATAACTATTTACTTGATTTTTTCTCTCTAGATATCTATTTTCCTTAAACTATGAAAGAAAAATTACATCCTGACTATCATGAAATTATAGTTCAAAGAACTGACGGTTCTACCTATCAAACTCGTTCTACCTGGGGTAAAGCTGGAAATACAATGAAACTTGAAATTGACCCTCTTTCTCATCCTGTTTGGAATAAAGGTTCAGGAAAAATGATTGACGCTGGTGGAAGAGTTGCTCGTTTTGAGAAAAAATACAAATCTTTTAAGATTTAATAATAAAATATAATGGAAAATAAACCCTTAATGCCTCTTGCAACAGCTGTATGGCTAGTTGACAACACATCTATAAGTTTCTCTCAAATTTCTCAATTTTGCCAACTTCATGAATTGGAAGTTCAAAGTATAGCTGACGGTGAAGAAGCTTATAATATGAAGGGATTAAACCCAATAGCAAGTGGTCAACTTACAAAAGATGAGATTAAAAGATGTGAAGATGATGAGAATGCAGAATTAACTCTTCAAACTCACAAAAGTCAAAATGTTCATATAAGATCTAATGCAAAAAAGTATCTTCCTTTATCAGTTAGATCTGAACGTCCTAAGGCCATCGCTTGGCTCGTCAGAGAATACGGAAAAATTTTAACAGATATTCAAATAGCTAAATTAACTAGTTCAACAAAACCAACAGTTGCTAATATTCGCGCAGGAAATCAGGCTGTACCTATTACGGAATTTAGAAATCCAACCGATCTTGGATTATGTACTTACGAAGAACTAGAAAAAATAGTTGATAAAGGTCAAAGAAAAGCCGAACGAGATCAAAAGGCTAAAGAAAAATCAAAAACTACTATTCCTTCTTTGTAAAAAATAAATATACGTCTCCTAATCTTATACCGAACTTTTTCA
This sequence comes from Pseudomonadota bacterium, assembly GCA_027623775.1. Classification (GTDB taxonomy): domain Bacteria; phylum Pseudomonadota; class Alphaproteobacteria; order HIMB59; family HIMB59; genus HIMB59. The sequence continues at coordinate 1,979 of JAQBUY010000024.1, read as the reverse complement.
TAGTGGCTTTATTAAATACTCTATTTTCATCCTGCATAATTAACCAATCATCAAACTTAACATTCATAATGTCATCTTTATATTTTAATTTGAGAGTATAATTCCAATTAACAGCATTACCTGATCGTTCTCCTATTGCAAATCCTTTAATGTCGGATGATTCTCCTTTATAAGTTGTCTCTGAAGTTTTAGATATTATCCATTTACGAAACTCTTCTTCGCCATCATCATATAAAAAGGTTTCATTTAATATAAAGATGTCACCATCTTGGATGCCCTCCATATTAACGGTAAACTGTCTTTTGACTTTACCAAATCGATCAATAAATAAGCCTGATGCTGACGTTTCACCTAAAAAATATTCTTCAATTTTAAATATAGGAACATTATTTGCGAAGTCATTTAATTTCATATTGCTACATCCAATCAAAAACAGAAAGGAATAAAAAAGAATAATCCTTTTAGAGATTTTCATAATTTATTTACGACTAATCATAATTTTAGATCTATGATTTAGTGAAATCTATTTGACATACATCAATTGTTTTAGCTTTAAAGCCAGCATAACAGTAAGAAAGGTAAAAATTCCAAGTTCTTTTAAATTCATCAGTAAAACCAAGTTTTTTAAGGTTAATCCACTTTTCATTAAAGTTTTCACTCCAAATTAAAAGAGTTTTTGAATAACTATCTGCCATTTTTCTATTTAACTTAAATTTAAAATTTAAATTTTTGGCAATTTTATCTAATTCATGAATGGAAGGTAACATTCCTCCAGGGAAAATATATTTTTGAATAAAATCAATTTTATTTACATAACTTTTAAAATATCTATTATCGATAACAATGGTTTGCATAGAAAATATTCCTTTGGGTATTAACAGATCACGAATTTTTAAGAAATAGTCATTCCAAAATTCTATTCCCACAGCTTCAAACATTTCAATTGAATAAACTCTATTATATTGACCTAAATGCTCTCTATAATCCTTATAGATAACATTTAAATTACTTTCATACCCTAATGATTTTGACTTTTCGGAAACGTAGTCAAATTGTTTTTTAGAAATTGTCAAAGTATCTACTTTAATATCTGGGAATTTTTTTAATAAATAAAAAGCAAAACTCCCCCACCCAGAACCAATTTCTAATACTCTATCACCAGATTGGGGAATATTATTATTAATAAGACTTTCAAACTTTTTAATTTGAGCTTCGGTTAAAGTTTCATCTCCGTTTTTAAAAAAACCTGAAGAATAAGTTAAGGTATCATCTAACCAAATTGTATAAAATTGATTTCCTAGATCATAATGGGAGTGAATATTTTTCTTACTTTGTTTGATTGAATTTTTAGTTTTGTATTGATGGGACTTAGAAATTAAACGAAAAATAAATGATCCTTCCATTTGATTGTCAAAAGCTGATCCATTTAGTGCACCAAACTCTAAGAAGTCACTTAAATTATTTACTTCGAATTTCCTATTAATATAAGCATCTCCTAGTCCCACTGAACCCCTAAGATATAAATCCCATAACATGGATGTTTTAAGAATGTTCATTTCAATATTAGGTCCTTTATATTGGCCTTGAAAAAAATAGTTCTTATTTTTAAAATTTAATTGAAAAGAGCCAAATTCAATTTTTGAACATAATGTATTGACATAATTATTGATGAATTTAGTAATCATATTCTTACTTTACGTTAACTTTTTTATTTAGATTTTTAGAATGACTGAAAAATTTAGATTTTTTGAAAAAGAGTTTCATTGCTTGGTAATGTATCAGCAAAATTACTTTAAATGTGGAAAAAATGTTTTTAAAAAAAAAATTTACTAAATTATAATTGAGTATTGATTTTAATTGAATATCAAGAGATGCGAAAAAAATATTTTTATTATTTATATCAAATTGTTGAATGTTACAAATAAAATGATTTTTAGTATTAGTTTTGAAAGAAATTTCATAGTGACTCTCCATTTCAA
>JAQBUY010000023.1 GCA_027623775.1 Pseudomonadota bacterium | reverse complement strand
GTTAGACACTTCAGAGGAAGAGTTTACTCTGATTGCAGTAGGAGGTTACGGAAGAGAAGATGTGGCGCCATTTAGCGATATTGACCTACTTCTAATTTATAAAAAACAAAATAAATTTATTAAAAATTTAATATCACAATTAAATAATACTCTTTGGGATTCAGGATTAGATATTAGTATTTCATACCTCACAATTAAACAGGTAATTAATGACTCAAAACAAGATATTAAAACACTCACTAAATTTTTAGAATCTCGTTATTTATATGGCAGCACAGACCTATTTGGTGAACATACAAGATCAATTAAAATTTTAATAGGAAGACTGAATCCTCTTAAATTAAGTAAAAAAAAACTTGAAGAACTTTTTTTAAGGCATGATAATGCCATAGGAACTAAAAGCACCCTCGAACCAAATATAAAAGAAGGAGTTGGATGTCTAAGAGATATTCATACGCTTATATGGATAAGTGGTTTTTTGTTTGATATTCGTAAAATTGAAGAATTATTACCATTAAATATTTTATCAAAATTAGAAATTGACGAATTAAAAACGTGTTGGAGATTTTTAATTACAGTTAGGTCTTTGAATCACTATCTCAATCAATCAAAAAGTGATGTTGTTAGTATAGAAAATCAGTTGAAGATCGCCAAAATTCTCAAATATAAAGATAAAGCATACAAAATCAGAAAAAAAGAATTAGGTGTGGAAAAGTTTATGAAAGATTTATTTTCTTATATTACAAAAATTTCACAATTATTAAATGTTTTCTACTCAAAACTTCCAGAAGAATTAATTTCGTCAACAATATTTCAACAAGGAGCTAAAGTTAAAAATTATAAAAGTAAAGATTTTAAAATTACTAAAAGTTTTTTAGATTTTAAAAATTATAGTTTTAATAGTTTGTCTTCAAATTGGCTAAATCTATTAAATGAATCATTAAATAATAATATTTTGGTGCATCCTAGAGTTATAGAGCAATTAAGGGAACATTATAAAAAAATTGTACTAAAACTTAAGCTTAAAGATTTTGATACCATAAGGTCAATCATTATAAGTAAAAAAAATCCTGTGAGAATTTTAAGACACTTAAATGACTCTAGAATTTTAAATGAAATTTTTCCTGAATTTGGGAGGGTTTGGGGTCAGGTTCAATACGATATTTATCATCAATACACAACTGATGAGCATTTAATCTTAACTCTTCATCATTTACATGAATTAATAAAAATACCTTTTAATAAAGAACTTTATGAACAGTTAACTGACAAACCCGCAATTCATATTGCTCTCTTGTTTCATGATATTGGTAAAAGGGGTCCAAAAAGCCATTCTATATATGGTAAGGAGCTCACAGCAAGAATTCTTAAAAGAATTCCAGTAAGCGATAATGAAAAAAATATTATTCTATGGGTTATAGAAAATCATTTATTGATGAGTGATACTGCTTTTAAAGATGATACAACAGACCCAGAAGTAGTAGCTAATTTTATTCAAACTGTTAATACATCAGAAAAATTAAATATTTTATACTTATTTACAATTTGTGATATTGCAGCTGTGGGACCAGAAAGGTTAACTGAGTGGAAAATAGCACTACTGAAACAACTTTTATTTCGATCAAAAGATTTTTTATTTCAAGGTCTTGATATTAAACAGAGTTCTCAAAAAATTGCTAAAAACAATATTGTAAGATTTGAAAATTTTTGTAGTGATAAGCCTGAACTTCTTAATTTTCTAAAATTACAAAACAAAAATATACCTTTAGCATTTTGGCAAAATGTGGGTTTTAATTTAATTAGAGAATTATTAACTGAATACGAAAATTTTTCTAATGGTGAATGGGGTCATTATATTTCTTTTGATAAAAATACTAACAATGAATATAGCCAGGTAGTAATCATTACAAAAACTAGACCCGGTATTTTGAAAGATATAGTTAAAGGAATATCCAATAGTCAATTAAATATATTAGGCGCCCAAATTAATTCTTTATTCAATGGTGATGTTATAGATGTATTTTGGGTTAGTAATTTCAAGAATCAATCTATTTCGAGAAAAGAAGAAAAAGATTTTATTAGACAAAAAATTGGCAAGAGTATTGAGTTGCCTGATACAATATTAAAAGAGAGTCTATTTAAGAAAATTTCTCCCATAGAAATAGAGTCGTCTGTTTCAGTGGATAATGAATTGAGCAGTAAAGCCACAACTGTCCAAGTGGTAACTTCTGATAAACCAGGTCGATTATATAAGATATTAGAAACTTTCTATGAAATTCAACAGAATGTATTATCAGCGAAAATATCTACTTTGGGCGAAAAAATTTTTGATATTTTTCAAATCACTGACAGCAAGGGCAAAAAAATAACAAATAGTGAAGATATTAAAAATATAAAAAAGAAAATTATGTCGGTTCTTTGATTAATCTGATATCTATTAATTAGCATTAGTCATGAGAAAATTTCAACAGCGTGTTTTTTCAGGAGTTCAACCAACAGGAACTCTTCATTTAGGAAACTATTTAGGAGCTATTAAAAATTTTGTTGATCTTCAAAAGAAATTTGAATGTGTCTATTGCGTCGTAGACCAACATGCAATTACAGTTGATCAAGACCCTCATAAACTTAGATCTAGCATTATAGAAGTCCTTGCTTCTTTTATTGCTTGCGGTATTGATTATAAAAAACAAATTATATTTCAACAATCAAGTGTAGCGGCTCATTCTCAACTTGCATGGATATTTAATTGCGTAAGTAGAATTGGATGGCTCAACCGCATGACTCAATTTAAAGATAAGGCAGGAAAGAATAAAGAAAACGTCAGCGTTGGTTTAATGGTTTATCCAAATTTAATGGCAGCTGATATTCTAGCCTATCAAGCCACTCATGTTCCAGTAGGCGATGATCAAAAACAACACTTAGAATTATCAAGAGATATTGCTCAAAAATTCAATAATGATTTTGGTGTAGATTTTTTTCCACAACCAGAGCCTTTAATTTATGGGGAGGCAACTCGTGTGATGAGTTTGAGAGACGGAACAAAGAAAATGTCTAAATCCGATGCTTCAGAATTTTCTCGTGTCTTATTAACTGATAGTAATGATGCCATAGTTGCCAAATTAAAAAAAGCTAAATCTGACTCAGATTTAATTCCAGATACTTTAGAAGCATTAAAGGGTAAACCTGATTGCCTTAATCTTATTAATATCTTATCGGCCACCCTTAATCAGTCTCAAGAAAACACGCTGCAAGAATTTGCAGGAAAAGAATATTCTGCTTTAAAAAATAGATTAGCTGAAAGTCTTATTGAAGTTATTGGTCCAATAAGAGATGAAATTAAAAACATTTTAAATAACAAAAATGAATTAAATAAAATATTAGCTATTGGTAAGGAAAAAGCTCAAGTAATAGCTGACCCCATTATACAAGAAGTCTATAAAATCGTTGGTTTTCGTTAATCTTCGACTATTGTAATTTTCGTATAAATTGCCATATTATAAATAACAATGTTTGTACAAACTGAACCCACGCCCAATCCCGCAACATTAAAATTTTTGCCAGGTAAAACCGTTATGGAAGAAGGGACTATCTTCTTTCAAAGCGAAGAGTCTGCTGACAATTCACCTCTTGCTACTAATTTATTTGCTATCAGGGGAGTAGAAAGCGTGTTTTTTGGATCTGATTTTATCACCATTACTAAAGCTGATAGTAGTGAGTGGCCTATCATGAAGCCAGCTATTTTAGGCAGTATTATAGAACATTTTACTACCAACAAACCTATTTTGATCGATAAAAAAAATTCTCAGCTCAGTGCTCATACAATTAATAAAGATGATACTGAGGTTGTTGTAAAAATTAAAGAACTTCTCGATAGTAAAGTTCGTCCTGCTGTTGCTATGGATGGAGGGGATATAGTTTTCGATAGATATGATGAGGGAATTGTTTTTCTTCATATGCAAGGTTCTTGTGCAGGGTGTCCAAGTTCAACTGCGACACTAAAAATGGGAATTGAAAATATGCTTAAGCATTATATCCCTGAAGTTCGTGAAGTTCGTCCCGTTGAAGCATAAATATTTTTTTTTAATTTTCTTAATTATTAATTGCTCTATCAGTTCCTTAGCGCTCAGTGAAACGGCTACTTCATGGAAAGAGATCGATCGTTACTATAAAAAAAATAAAATCAATATCTTTAATTTGCAAGAATCTCAAATAGAAAAATTTAAAATTTATGAATCTTTCCCTGCAGATTTTATAAATCTAGAAGATTTAGCAAAAAAGAAAGAAATTTTTTTCCTAATAGCCTATCCTCTGATTCATAAAACAAATGAAAATATTAAAATGGAAAGACGACAAATAACTGATATTGAAAAAAAATTTAAAAACAAAACTATTAATAAAAAAGATATTCAAGAATTAGAAGTATTAGTTAATAAATACAAATTAGACATAGGTCCTATTGATAGGATTACATTTAAAAAACTATTTCAACGTATTAATATTATTCCGGTATCACTAGCACTAGGTCAGGCAATTATTGAAAGTGGATGGGGTCAATCTCGTTTTGCGATTGAAGGCAATGCCTTATATGGACAATGGACTTATGATCAACAACAAGGATTAATTCCTGAAAAAAGAGATGAAGATAAAACACACGCCGTTAAAAAATTCAAAGAACTTGAGGATAGCGTTATTTCTTACATGTTTAATATCAATACGCATCCTGCCTATTATGATTTTAGGGTGGTGAGAAGGTTAACATCTGCTCTCCATCTCACTTCAACGGCTGTAAATTATAAAATTCAATATTTAGCTGCTTATGCAGAAATAGGACAAAAATACGTTGATCAGTTAGATCTTATTCTTGAAACAAACAACCTGAAAAAATTTGATGAATTTAATTAATAGAATATTGATATCCGAACCAATAGGTTCCTTGATCAAATTTTGTGCAGTTTACCCTCAATCTACCTTTCGTTGGCATTCGATCTAAATCGAATAATAATTTTGATTCCAACTGTACCTTTGTTGCTAAAATAGAACCTTGGAAATCACTAAAAAAGCAATTAATCATAAGGGGATCTTCCAAAAAATCTAAAACAAAACGTTTTTGTGGCACTTTCATAAATGGGTCAGATGGCCTAATGATTGCTTGATTGAAAGCTAGTACGCTTGAAGCTTCTTTTATTCTCGCAATAGAGCCAAAATTTTCATTGATTGGAAATCGGGAAATATAATAAGGGTCACTTATGGAAAAAGCACCTGAGTGTTGACCAAATGCAGCTTTAAAATATTTTTTTACTATTTCTTGGGCCTCACTACTAGCCTCACCATAGGGATAAGCAAATAAATCTGGTTCAAATCCAAGGTTATCAAAAATAATTTTTTGAGAAAATAAAATTTCATTTTCGATTTCTTCTATAGTTTGTTCTGGCATATGTAAATGGCTATGAGTGTGGTTTTGTATATCTATACCATACGATGATAATTCTTTAAGTTGTGTCCAATTTAAATGCTCAGAGCTTCCAACTGTATCAGTACTTAAAAAAAGAGTTGCAGGTATATTATATTTTTTTAAAACCGGAAATCCAAATTCATAAAATGATTGATAGGCGTCATCAACTGTTATAGAGATGCTTTTTTCTATCATTTCAGGATTAGCTATTAGTTCAGTTAAAGTAATAAATTTATATTTATTACTTTTTAAATATTGAATTTGTTCTTCAAATTGTTTGAGAGTCGTATTAGTTGAAGGAAATCTCTCATCATTAAATCGATGATAAACCAGAATATTATTTGGTATTTTATCAATAACCTCTGTTGCATAAGAAAAAGAAACAGGAAATAATAAAAATGAAATGATGGTAAACAAAAAAAATCTTAGCATGGCCATTGATAGCTCTCTATCATACTGTTCAATTACAGTATTTAAAAATGAAAAAATTATATGGAATAAAGAAAAAAAATGTAATTTTGGTCATGAAAAGTATTTGGCTATATTATTAGATAAAATGGTAGATGAATTAAAAGTTTCTCCAAAAAGCTTTATTTCTCTCTATCTCAATTATGGACCTGCACGCTTTACATGTATTAGAAGTTGTCATGCTTTGATCAAAGGATTTTTTATTCATCAACCTATTAATATTTATGCCTTTACAATTTTTGAACATTTTTTTTTAGGACTGAAAAATAACCAATTCCAAACACTAATCTGTATTTTAGATACAAATAGACGTGATGTAGGTATTCAGATTATGAATAATCATGGTCAAGTGATTGGCAAATTCGAAACACTTGCTATTGATGAAAATCTTATCAAAAAACTGAATGAGCATGATTTCATTATAGGGAACGGAATAGAAAAAATTAAAGTACTGAAAGATTTTTCAGATATTAAAAATAAATGTCTACAGCTCATACTGGTCAAATCTAAATATTTTGTAAATAATTTTTATAAAAAAAAACCTTTGAAAAAAATACCTAAGATAATTTACCCCTATTCTCCTATTTAAATATTTAAGAATGAATATTTTTTTATTAGATACTGCTGATGATATTCTTCGGCTTTTTGATAGGTTTCTAATTCTTCTAATGTTGTGGTAATGGAATTATTAAATTTAGAGCTATTTAGTTCTTGTGTGACTAAATTTGCTATATTTTTTTGATTTTCATCATAATAGATGATGATCGATCGATACTGCGTTCCTCTATCTGGCCCTTGTTGATTAAGAGTTTTTGGATCATGAAGATCATAAAACATTCTTACAATCGCTTCATAACTAACTAGATCTTCATTAAATTCAATGAGGACCACTTCAGCATGATTAGTTTCTCCGCTACATACATCCTCATAAGTTGGATTTATTGTATGGCCTTGCGCATAACCTACTTCTGTTTTCTCAACGCCTTTTACTTCTGAAAACTTTTTTTCTACACCCCAAAAACAACCTGCCGCAAACATAGCCCTAGTCATTATCTCTGCCCACACATTCTTTTTTTCTTCTTGATCTGCTATTAACTCTAACACGCCATGACTTATAGCTTCCTTTTTTAAGATTTAGTTTCATAATATGTTTTACTTCCTCTTCTTTAATTTTATAAATGCTTTCAATATTTTTAAAAGTAGTTTGATCATCCCAAGACATTTCAATTATATGACTTATTTCGTGATTTTCTAAATTTTTCATGAATTTAAAAAGCTTGTGCTCGTTTCTAATTGAAAACAATTAGCAGCATAACCCTCTTCTTTTGTTTGGTAAGTAAAGATTTTTCCAGCATGTGGTTGCCTCTCATATTCAACCTCATTGAGCCCTACAGAAGCTGTTGTAATATAAAGAGTACTCAAATCTAATCCTCCAAAAGTACAACTAGTAACTTTTGACACTGGTAATTGTATAATTAATATTAATTTGGCATTCTTATCAAAACAGCAAACCTTACCAGTTCCCCACATAGCCACCCATAAATTACCCCTTTTATCAACTGTCATGCCATCTGGATTCCCATCAGTAAGAGAAAATGAGAGAAAAATTTTTTTATTTTGAATACCATTTTTTTTATTTGTTGAAAAACAATAAATAACTCTTTTAATTGAATCGGTGACATATCCTTTATTACGTTCATAATCGAAAATAGGACCATTTGAAATGATATAAGATTTATCTGAATGCCTTTCCTCTAATTCTTGAGAATGATGAATAATTTCTCCTGTAGGGGATATTTGTGATTTATTCATTGTAGCTAACCATAGATGACCTTCTAAATCAATGTTACCATCATTAATTCTATTAGCTTCATTTACAGAATTAATTTTTTTTAATAATGACTTTTTTTTTGAGGTTAAATTATAATCATAAATTGAATCATTGGAGCTAATTAAAAAATTATTTGTATCTTTTAATAAAATATTAGTAATGCCTTCCGGCATAAGAATTTTATTTTCATTTTCAAAAAAAGAATCTATTTCTATTAATAGCTTTTCGTATATATCTATCCAATAGAATTTATTATGACGCCAATCCCAAAGAGGCCTTTGTCCTAAAATACTTTTATATGAATTTTCTCTAATGTTAGGTTGATCATATTTAATATCCACAATTTTATTATACAAATAAATTTATGAAGAAAAAGTGAAGATAATTTTATTTTTAGTTAAGAAGAGCATGTGGAGATATGCTCTTCTTACTTTTAACTAAAATAGGAGTTAGTTAAACTTTTATTTAATTACGGAAGCTTTTAATTAACCCGATTTCTCCGCAGCATCTAATCCTTTTTTAAGATCGGCAATAATATCTTCTGGGTGTTCCAGACCTACAGATAAACGTACATAACCTGGAGTAACTCCGGTTTGCAACTGTTCTTCTGCTGTCAGTTGAGAATGAGTAGTGGATGCTGGATGAATAGCTAAGCTTCTTGCATCACCAATATTAGCAACATGGTAATGGAGTTCTAAAGCATCAATAAAAGCTTTACCAGCTTCAATACCCTTACTCAATTCAATGCCTACCAGGGAACCAAAGCCGTTTTTATAATATTTTTCAGTTCTTTTTTTATTTTCACCTTCATGAAATTTAGGAAAAATAACTTTGCTTACTGCTTTATGGTCTTTTAAAAATTCTGCTACTTTAATGGCATTTTCATTATGCTGTTTTAATCTTAGTGGCAGTGTTTCTAATCCCTGAATTAAATTAAATGAATTTGTTGGTGATATTGCACCTCCCTGATCTCTTAATACGACTACTCTTGCCCTTATAATAAAAGCTAGTTGAGCTCCAAACATTTGAGGTATTGCTGTAGCCCATTCAACACCATGATAGCTTCCGTCTGGTTCATTTAAAAGAGGCTGTCTTTCAGGAACTGCTGTCCAATCAAAATTTGCGCCATCAACAATGGCTCCTCCAATTGATGTTCCATGACCTCCTATCCATTTGGTTAATGAGTGAGTAATGATGGCAGCACCATGATCAAATGGTCTAATATTAATTGGACCCGCTGTATTATCTACAATGAGAGGAATGCCTAATGGTCTTCCTATATTTGCAACTTCTTCAATAGGAAAAAGATTTAACTTTGGATTAGGTAGTGTTTCACCAAAATATGCTCTAGTTTTATCATCTGTTAATTTTCTGAAATTTTCTGGATCTGATGGATCGGCAAATCTAACTTCAATACCGAGATTTCTAAAAGTATTATTAAAAAGGTTCCAGGTACCTCCATAAAGATCTGTAGAACTCACAATATTATCTCCTGCTTTTGCAAGATTTTGAATAGCATACGTGTTCGCAGTTGAGCCAGAACTTAAAGCTAAAGCAGCGGCACCACCATCAAGAGCAGCAAGACGTTCTTCGAGAACAGCATTAGTAGGATTCATAATTCTTGTATAAATATTTCCAAGTTCTTTTAGAGCAAATAAATTAGAAGCATGTTCTGTACTATCAAATTCATAAGAAGTTGTTTGATAAATAGGTACAGCTACGGAGTTAGTAGTTGCGTCTTTTCTATATGTTCCTCCATGAAGAACTAAAGTCTCAGGGTGTTTTGAATCTGTAGTCATAATTGTCCTCTCATTTATATCTTTGTTCTTTATAAAGAACTATGTTTGTTATGTCAAACAATTAATAATTTAATAAATAAAATCGTTAGATTGATGAAGATTTTAATTATGTTAGATTTACACACTTTTTGAAAATAATGAAATATCTTAAAATTAAAAATACATTGATTCTATTGAGTTTAAGTACTTTTTTATTTTTTATAGGTTGTGGAACTACAACGCAAAACACTATGAAAATTAAAGAAATATCTCAAAAAGTAACAAAAAATTTTAATCTAGGTCCAGAATTTGAAATTATTACTACTTTTAATAATAAGAAAATTGATCTCTTATTAAAAGAATATGGGAAATTTGATCTCACAAGAATTGATGGAGACTTATCTTTTCAAAGACTAGATAAGGGATTTTGTAGGGTTTTTGTGCAAAGCTCAATTTTAACAGGCAATATTAATAGTATTTTAGTTTTTCATCTTAAAAAGAAAAAGTTTTACCCTCAATTTCAACTTAAAGATTGTGTATGATAAATAATCAAAATGTTTAAATATTTTTTTCTACTAATTTATTCTTTCTCCGTTTTTGCTCATCACTCTGAGCATGCAACTCAAGCCACAGAGCCCTATCCGGTTATTTGGATTTCTGATTATCAAGATAATGATGATGGTCATAATATAAAAATACATTTAGAAAACTTTATATTTGCTCCTGAAAAAATTACTTATAAAGCATCAGGTAATGAGGGTTATATTGTCATTACTGTTAATGACATTCCAATTGGAAGGGCCTATAGTGATTGGTTTCACATACCTCAAAGATTTATCACCTTGGATACAAATGTTGTTAAAGTTACTCTCAAAACATATGATCATTATAATTTAACTATAGGAGATGAGGTCATTTCAAAAGAAATAACAATTGATAGATATTAAATTTAGTTAAATTTTAATAAAATTAGAATTAGATGGGTCTAGCATTTCTAATTCTCCTGAAGCTATGTCATGCCATAAGCCATGAATTACTAATTTTTCTTTCTCAAGAGACTCTTTTATAAAAGGAAATTCTATTAAATTTTTAATAGAAATTTTTATACTTTCTTTTTCTAATGACTTAATTTGCATTTCATCAGTACCTTCTTTTGAAATATTATTATAAGCAGGTTGTAAAATGCTTAACCACTTATGAACAAAAATACTTTTTTTCTGATTTTTAGTACCTTTGCAAAGATGATAGGCTCCATTAATTCCCCCACAATTTGAATGGCCTAAAACTATTAGATTAGACACTTCGAGTGAGCTCACACCATACTCCACTGCTGCCGAAGTTCCGTGATGATCACCATCTGGTTTATAAGGTGGGATAAGGTTTGCAATATTTCTATGAATAAAAAATTCTCCTGTATCTACTCCAAACATAGCGGTTGCATGAACTCTAGAATCGCAACAAGAAATGACCATAACTCTTGGTGTTTGATCTACATCTGCCATTCTTGCAAACCAACTTTTATTTTCTTCAAAGCCGGTTGCCTTCCACCCCTGATATCTTTTTATAAGATAAGAAGGAAGGAATTTGATATAATTACTCATGTATATTTATAATCATATATCATAAATTCTTTTTTATTCTATGTTTTTGAAAAATTAATTAGCGATAATATTTAAGCTTACTTAAGTACCATTAGTAACTGCTGAGCATCAATATTTTCACCAGCTTTTACTAATAATCTCTCTACTTTACCGGCGCGATCTGCATAGATAACAGTTTCCATTTTCATTGCTTCAATAGTACAAAGCTTTGCACCTTTAACAATGTTGATGCCTTCAGTAATTGAAATATCAACAAGTAGTCCTGGTATAGGAGCTCCAATATGAGTAATATCACTAGGGTCATAAATTTCTTTAGACAGATCATCAAGCGCAATCGACTTGTCTTTAACGTCCACTGAACGTGGCTGACCATTAAGCTCAAAATAAATTGTCCTGTATCCTTTGTCATTAGGTTCACTTTGAGTAAAATATCTAATCACAAGTGTTTTTCCCGTATCAATTGAAATATAAATTTCTTCCCCAGCATTTATTCCAAAAAAATAATTAGGAGTAGGTATCATACTTGTATCCCCAAACTTTTTTTTGTGTTTCATATAGTTGTCAAAAACTTCAGGAAAAAAAGTGTGTGAAAGGGTATCTTTCTCCGTAATTGATTGTCCGTATTTTTTTGATAATTCTTTTTGTTGCTTACTTATATCAAGTGGTTTGATTTTTGATCCAAATCTATAGTTAATAGGTTTTTTGCCTTTAAGAATTTTTTTCTGTAAAGCTTTTGGGAAACCTTTATAAGGCTGTCCTAAGCGACCACTAAAAAACTCAATAACTGACGCTGGAAATCCAACATCTTTTTTTGGATCTAGAACGTCTTTAATGGTTATATTGTTAGAGAGCATATAAATAGCCATATCTCCCACTACTTTAGAAATAGGTGTTACTTTTATAACATCACCAAATATTCTGTTTACTTCAGCATACATTGAGGCAAGTTCCGGCCAACGATTGTCATTAATTCCCATTGATCGAGCCTGTTCTCTTAAATTTGTATATTGTCCTCCTGGCATTTGATGGAGATAAACTTCAGACATACTAGTTCTCGTTTTGCTCTCAAAAGACTGATAATGCTTACGAACACCCTCCCAATAATTAGCAGAAGATCGAACAACTGCAGATGAAATTTTTGGATCTCTTGGACCTCCATCTAATGCCTCTACTAAAGCTCCAAAACTTGGCTGAGATGTAAATCCTGCCCAAGAGTCTATCGCTGCATCTACAACATCTACCCCTGCTTCACTTGCTGATATTAAGCTTGCAACTCCGTTTCCACTTGTATCGTGAGTATGAAAATGAATTGGAATTTTTATATTCTTTTTTAATTCCTTAAATAATATTTTTGCAGCTGCTGGTTTACATAATCCAGCCATATCTTTAATTGCAAGAAAATGGATTCCCATTTTTTCTAGTTTGATTGCCATATTCATATAGTAATCAAGCGTATATTTATTTTCACTAGGAGAGGATAAGTCTCCTGAATAACAAATAGATGCTTCACAAATTTTTTCAGTTTTTAAAACTTCATCGATTGATACTTTCATATTTTCAATCCAATTAAGAGCATCAAAAATTCTGAAAACATCAATCCCTGATTGAGCAGAAATCTGAATAAATCTTCTCAAAACATTATCTGGATAATTTGTATAACCTAAAGCATTAGAACCACGAAATAGCATTTGAAGTAATACTGAAGGCATGCTTTCACGCAATTTCTCTAATCTTGACCATGGATCTTCATTAAGAAATCTTAAGGCCACATCAAAGGTTGCGCCCCCCCAACATTCAACTGAAAATAAATTTTTAAAACGTTCTTCATATAAATCTGTAATGCCTAACATGTCATTAGTACGCATTCTAGTTGCTATTAAAGATTGGTGTGCATCTCTAAAAGTTGTATCAGTAATTAATAGTTTTTTTTCTTTTAAAACTGCTGAGGAAACAGCAAAAGGACCTTTCTCATCTAATATTTGTTTAAATGTTTTTCCAACTAAACTTTGTGCTTTTTTGGATTTCGCAATTCCATAATCTGCAAGCCTTGCAGGAATTATTTCTCTAAGTTTTGGTCTATTGTTAACTTCAGGATTTCCATTCACAATTACTTCTGCTAAAAAAGTTAATACTTTGGATGCTCTATCTTTTCTAGAATTAAATAGAAAGAGCTCTTTAGCAGTATCAATAAATTTAGTATGATAATTAAACTCATTAAAGCCTTTATGATTAATTAACTTAAGTAAAAAAGGGATATTTGTTTTAACTCCGCGTATTCTAAATTCCCTTAGTGCTCTATCCATTCTTTTCGTAGCTTCTTCCGGAGTTTGTCCCTTGGCTGTTACTTTTACCAATAAAGAATCGTAATAGGGCGTAATGATTGTTCCTGTAGAAGCTGTACCAGCATCTAGTCTGATCCCAAAACCACTTGCAGACCTATAAACACTAATTTTTCCATAATCAGGAGCAAAATCATTAGCCGCATCTTCTGTTGTGACTCTTGACTGTATAGCGTGTCCTCTAATTTGTATTTCATCTTGTTTTGGAACTCCACATAAGCTATCTCCAATTTTTGCTCCAGCCGCTAATAAAAACTGAGCTTTCACGATATCAATTCCTGTAATTTCTTCTGTTACAGTATGTTCCACTTGGACTCTTGGGTTAACTTCTATAAAAAAGAAATTTTTTGTTTTAATGTCCATTAAAAATTCAACTGTTCCTGCGCAAGAGTAATTCACTTGTTTACCTATTTTTACTGCAGCTTCACATATTGCTAATCTTTGTTGGTTATTTAAATAAGCGGCAGGTGCCCTCTCAACAACTTTTTGGTGTCTCCGTTGTAGGGAACAGTCTCTTTCAAATAAATGAACAATATTTCCATGCGTGTCACCAATTATTTGCACTTCCACATGATAAGCCTTTTCAATTAATTTTTCAAAAAACACATCATCTTTTCCAAATGCACTTTTAGCTTCTCTTCTAGCTGTATTAATACTTTTCTCAATTTCACTTTCTTTTTTGATTACTCTCATACCGCGGCCGCCACCGCCCCATGATGCTTTTAACATAATAGGATAACCAATTTTTTTTGCTAAAGATTTACATGATTTTAAATCTTTAGGTAAAGGGCCAGTTGAAGGGATTGTTGCGACCTTAGCCTTATTGGCAGTTTTTTTAGCTTCAACTTTATTTCCTAATGCTCTCATAATTTTAGAAGAAGGGCCTACAAAAAGTAGGCCATGTTTTGTACATTCGTCTGCAAAATCTGGATTTTCAGATAAAAATCCATAACCAGGATGAATTGCGTCACATCCTGAATCAACTGCAATTTTTACGATACCCTCGTAATCTAAGTAAGCTTGAATTGGGCCTTTTCCAGAACCAATAAGATAACTCTCATCTGTTTTGAATCGATGCAGGGCAAATCTATCTTCATAAGAATAGATTGATACTGTTTTAAAGCCAAGTTCAGTTGCAGCTCTTGATATTCGAATTGCAATTTCACTTCTATTTGCAATTAGTATTTTTTTTATATTTTTCATATTTTTGAAGCTCTTTATTATTTTTATACAATATTTTGAGTTTTTCCATAGGTAAGGTTTTTAAAATACATACAAAGTTTTGATATTGTACATTTTTCACACAAAGGATTTCGAGCTTTACAAACATAACGTCCATGTAAAATAAGTAAATGATGGGCTGTTTTCTTATATTTTTCAGGAACAACTTGCATTAAGTCTTTTTCTACTTTTTCTGGTGTGTTCCCAACACTTAAATTTAATCGACGAGCCAATCTATATACGTGGGTATCGACGGCAATAGTTGTATGACCAAAAGCTACACTCATTACAACATTAGCAGTTTTTCTTCCTACGCCTGGCAAAGTCATTAAAAGATCAAAATTTTCTGGTACTTTACTATTAAGTTTTTCGATTAGTATTTCTGAGAGTTTTATAATGTTTTTTGCTTTGGTATTAAAAAGTCCTATTGTTTTGACATGTCTAATTAGTCCTTCCATACCTAGAGAAAGAATTTCTTCAGGGGTGGTACACGTTAGAAAAAGATTTTTAGTAGCTTTATTAACTTGTGCATCCGTTGATTGGGCGGAAAGAACTACAGCAACTAAAAGAGTAAAATTATTACTATATTGTAAATCTGACTCAGGGGCAGGAATCGCTATAGAAAGGTTAAGAAAAATATTATTTAGTTTTTTTTTATCCAAAAATTTATTGATCGTTATCTATCAAGATTTCAATAAATCCTTATAATTATAATATCCATTAGTTTGTGATGCAAGCCATACAGAAGCATTCACTGCCCCATCAGAAAAAATTTTTCTATTAAAAGCACGATGCGTAACTTCAATAATTTCATGCTCTCCATGAAAAATAATCGTATGTTCTCCAGCAATATTACCACCTCGAACTGAAGAAAATCCTATATCGAATTTTTTTCTTTCTTCAATTTGCTGCTGTCTATCAAAAACAAAATCTTTATTATCACGTCCCAGCTCACTAGCTATTTCTTCTCCTAGTTTAATTGCTGTACCGCTTGGTGAATCTTTTTTGAATCTGTGATGAGACTCTATAATTTCAATATCATAATCTTTTAATTTACTTGCCGCATTGCGAGCAATCTGAAAAAAAGAATTAACACCTAAACTCATGTTAGGAGCATAAAAAACTTTTGTAGCCTTACTAGTCTGTTCTAATAGTTCAAAATGTTTCTTTTCTAAACCAGTTGTACCAACAACAAGTCCGGCTTTATGTGCAACGGCATTTTCAGTAAACATAAATAATGCACTAGGAGATGTGAAGTCTATAACAACATCCGCTTGATCAAATGCTGCATCAATAGTAGTAGCAATATCAAATTTTAAATTCATAGATTGCAGCTGTTCTTCGGTTATAGGGCTTTTATCAAAAACACCTACTATATCAACTCCATCATTAAATTGGGCTGATTCGATAAGATTTTTCCCCATTCTTCCCAATACTCCAGCTATTGCTATTTTAACTTTGCTCATAATAATTAGTTTTATATATCAATACTGTAGATCATTAATAGTAAAAATTAAGTACTATATGATAAAATAACACAATGATTATTAGAATAGCCATTATTTTTATATTAGTCCTATTAACAGCTATACTTATATATAATAAGAAATTCCGTCAGGCTTTTACGCTATCTCTCATTCCACTTGTTTTACTAATTTTAGGCTTATTTGCGTATTTAGCTTATTATATGCTATCAACTGATTATTTTAATTAATTATTTGACTCTGTTATTTGATTAGATTCAATCCATCCCATAATACCATTATCTATTTCAAAAATCTTACCTTTATAACCTTGCTGTGCTAAAATATTTGCAGCAGCCTTTGAACGTATTCCTGATTTGCAGTGAATAATAATATCGACATTTTCACCAAGCTTAGATTCAACAATTTCTTTTGAAATAATATTTAAAGGGATTAAATAAGAATTAGGAATTCTAATTTGATCATATTCATTTTGTTGTCTAACATCAACAATAGATAGTCCATCTTGTATTTTTTTTTTAGATTCTTCTATTGATAAAGATATAAACATA
>JAQBUY010000152.1 GCA_027623775.1 Pseudomonadota bacterium | reverse complement strand
AGGAGGAGGAGGAGGGGGGGGGGGGGGAGGCCGAGAGGATGGCGCGAGAGATCGCGTTAGGTGAGCTGCATGCGTTCCAAAGTGGGGATATTCATGGTAATCGCCTAATGAATTACCGAAGTTTATTCGATAGTCCAGTTAAAACCACGTTAAATTCGTTACCTAACCTGGAGGCTCAAACCATAACAAGATATGATTTATTAGTGGGAAAAAACAGTGGTGCCCCTAATTTTTTGTCATTGTTAATAAATTATTTATTTCCCGAGGGAACACAATCAACAACGAGGGCGATGAGTGAATTAGCCCCAAATACCCCGGATTTTTTAAAACAATATTCACCAGGTGAAAGAATTAATATGTGTATTAAAATAATAAAATTTATTAAAGAAGATCCAAAAAAAGAATTCTTCGAATTTCGTCTCTTCGAGTTTGGATCAGAAAACAATACGGAAGAAGAATGGAAAGAATTTTTAACAGATGCAGAGAATGAAAGCGAATTTTATAGTATATTAGAGCGTATCTCTTTTAAAAAAAATAATTTTGAAAGTATAGACAGAGTCTCTGCCCCCACCAGGCGTACGCAATCAAGCGAGCGACACGATTTATCAGATGAAAGTGCTGAAGAGGATGATGATAGTGATGGTGGTAAAGATGATTATTCAGATGATGGTTCAGATGATGATTTTCTGGGGAAGATTGGTGATTCTGTTTTTGAAGTATCAAGAAGAGAGTTTAATATACAAATAACAGAAGAACTAAACGAAGAATATGATAAAATTTTAACATCTTTTTTAGGTTATGATTTAAGTAGATTATCACTAAAAGAGTTGATAGAACGTGCTAAAGGGGTTATGTCAAATGAAGAATTTAAAGAATTGATCAACCAAAATAGAGAAATATCAACCGCAGAAAAGAGGAGCATTCTAATTCCAAAAATTATATTACTTTCGGCTAAAAGACCCAAGAAAGATAAAACTGATAAACTATTTGAAAAAGCTGAAATTATTGAAATGTCTCATAGAATAGGTAATTTTTTGTGCAATAAAAGAATAATCGATATCTTAGGAGAAAATTTATCAAAATATTATATGGTTCTCCATGAAGATAGTCAAAGAAACATAGATAGTTTAAAAGCGAAAGCTACTAAACAAAAAACAAGTTTAAAAAAATTTGCATTTGCTTCGAAGACCGGCGCAGTTAAATTTAGAAAGGCTCTAGATATTTGCGTTTTTAATGGCGAAACGAAACAATTAGTAAATGATATTGTAAGATTAATTAGAGCCAATCACGTTAACGGTAATAGTGTAGAAGAAATAGATCAAAATGCTAATTCAAATATAGGTGATATGATAGACAGTCTAGTTGATAAAAAAGAAAAACAACTAAGAGATAGAATAAGTATAAGATTTAATCCTTCAATACAATCTTTTTGGATAACTTTAATAATATTTATTTTAATAATATTTAATAATTGGACTTTGAATGAAATGGGTGATGATCTTATAGTTAAAGGTGGTGTTTCATTAATATTAAATACAGAAGAAATCCCCCATAATAAACCTGAAGCGGGAGATTTAACTACTAGTGATGTAGATATATCAGTAAGACCAAATTCTAAATATTTACCAAACTTAGTATTTAATTTAATGGCTACTATAATATGTTCAGGGAAGGTTCTATTAACGGGAGAGAATAAATTTAATGCAGGTTTGGATTTAACAGAATTAAGAAAATATAATTCATTAAATTTTGTTGAATTTATAAGCCCAAATGGAGAACTTACAAAATTAGTTCAGATTGGGAAAATATCTCGAGGAGCAGTTACAGAAAAAGATTTTATTTGTGATATAATAACAGAAGGAAGACCATTTAGACAACCTGGAACAACCTTATCATCAGAACATTATACTCTACCAGACGGATTACCTGATGAAATAAATCGTGATATTTTTGATAATGATCTAAGTACTTTAGTATATTTCCAATATAAAAGTTTAGATGGAAATTTAAGTGAATATGAAAATATGTTTACACTAATGAAAGAATATGTTAAAAAGTTATTATCAAGGACCGTTTCAGAAGAAGAGAAAAGTAATTTTATGAATGATATAAAATCATTTAGTCCATTATATACTAAAGTTAAAAAATTTAAAAGCAGACTTATGAATTTTCAAGGGATAGAATTTTCAGGAGGGAAATATTCTGGAAAAACAGTATTAAATATATTAAAAGATTTAGAAGATACAACTTTTAAGGAATTTTTTGCCGGAGCCAGTAAAGGTAGTGATGGCGCCACAATACCTCATAAGAGTAGTGAAGGGCGTGGATGGATTGAGGGTACAGGTGCTGTATATCAAGATATGAAATTATATATAGAAGGTCTGATTCAAGTTTATGATACAGATGAATTAAAAAAATTCGGACGTCAAATTATGTTATATGGAAGTGGAGGATATCAAATGTTAATCGATTTAATATATAAAACTATTCAATATAAATATTCAGAAATAAGAAAAAGCATGTATGAAATGCAGAGAGCTAAATCTAAAAAAAGAGGTGGTGGTATAACTATTAAGAAAAATAATCTTAAAAAAACAAAAAAGAA
>JAQBUY010000151.1 GCA_027623775.1 Pseudomonadota bacterium | reverse complement strand
ATAGTATTTTTTCCCATCAAAACTGACTATTCCGCAACCTTCTTGTCCACGATGTTGAAGTGCGTGAAGACCAAGCGCAGTAAGTGCAGATGCATCAGTAGTATTACTGATACCAAATACTCCACATTCTTCTTTTAATTTTGGATCAAATATTGTTAATTTTTTCCTCAGAATCTTGATATATTTCTTCATTGGGAAGTTGTTTTAAGAGATAATTACTACCTTTTTCTAAATATGGAAAGACGTATGATTTATCTAAATTTATTGGCCATTTATCGTGGTTATAGACAAGATGAATAGCGGAAAAAATAAATAATGAAAAAATATAAGCTTTAATAAAACCAAAAAAGAATCCAAACATCGCGTCTAAACCTCCAAGACGTGAATAAATGACTGCTTTGCTTATTAATTTATTTACAATTAAGATCACAAAGATTGCAACAATGAATATACTAATATTTAAACCGATATCGAGAATGTATTCATTATCAATCATATCTTTTAAATAAGGTTTAACTCTAGGAAATACATTAATTGTTACAACATAGGCTAATACCCATTTAGCCATACCAAGTACACTTAAAACAAATCCTCTCATATAACATTGGATTGAACAATAAATAGAAATTGCTATATATAAAAGATCAATTATTGATTTTTCAATAAAAAAAACTTTTAATGAGTCTAGCATTAAAATTCTTTACCAAAAGGTTTAAAAATTAAAATTAAACAAGGCAATAAAATTAATACCGACATCATAGCCAGTAACATTGCA
Source organism: Pseudomonadota bacterium (assembly GCA_027623775.1). Lineage (GTDB taxonomy): Bacteria > Pseudomonadota > Alphaproteobacteria > HIMB59 > HIMB59 > HIMB59. The sequence continues at coordinate 1,841 of JAQBUY010000151.1, read as the reverse complement.
AGCCCAGTAAACATTCCAAAATAGATTGTAGGAATAAATTTAGATAAGATTAAAATTGAAAAACCAAAAACAATAGTAATAGATGTATTTAATATTGCAACACCAACCGTTGAATGACAAAGCTTAAGAGTTTTAGTATAATCTTTGATTTTGTTAAACTCTTCTTCAAATCTATAAATATAATGGATACTATTATCGACGGCTATACCAATAGTAATTGAAGCAATTGTAATAGTCATCATATCTAAAGGAACTCCAGCTAGTCCAATAATTCCTAAAATAAAAAATGCAGCAATAAAATTTGGCACAACACCAATTAAAGATAATTTAATATTTTTAAATAAAATTACAAACATTGCAAAAATCCCAACCATTACCAGTCCTAAGCTTAAAATTTGAGATTTAAATAAACTTTGCAACAGGTTATTAAATAAAATTAAAACACCCCCAAGTTTATATTCATCTTCTTGTAAGCCAATTTTATTTTTTAAATCATAATTAATTTTATTAATTAAATCATTTCTTCTTAAGTTTTCTTGTGAGTCGATAATTCTTAAGTTAATTCTCGCCTCATTATCTTTTATAGAAATATAAGGATCTACAATCTCTGATTTAATACTTTGAGGAATTTTAGAATAAAGAACTCCCATTTCTAGTGTTCCAAGAGGCTTATTATTATTTAGTTGTGTAGCAACATCTATAATTGAATAAAATGATAAAACTTTGCCAATTTGAGGTAGGCTATCTAGATAATTGTGAACAGAGGCAATTTTTTCTATTTTATCTTTAGTAAACCAATATTTTTCCTCACTGCCTTCCTCGTCGTTTCCCCAGTCATCAGATTCATCTTCTTCTAAATTTTGACTCTGTTTTTTAGGAAATTTTAAAATTATTTCTAAAGGTGTTGTTCCTCCCAATTGATCATCAATAAGCTTCATTCCTTTATAAATTTCAGTATTTTTATTGAAATAATTGATAAAACTATTTTCAACTTCAAGACGGCTTATTCCTAGAATACTTAAAATAATTACTATACCTGTGATACCAAAAATTGTATTTTTACTATTTAAGGATAATTCACCAAAGAATGAAGTAATTTTAGAATTCTCCTCTTCTTGCAAAAATATATTTTTCGTTGGTATAAAGTTCAAAAGACTAGGCAATAAAGTAAAAGTTATAATAAAAGATACAATAAGACCAATCGTCATCATCCAACCAAAATCTATAATTGGTTTAATGCCACTAAATATTAAAGATAAAAATGCAAATACTGTTGTTAATACGGTATACAAAATAGGCATAAACATTTTGCCAGTTGTAAGATTTAAAATTTCAAAATTATTTTTATTTGGAAAATCTTTTCTAAGTTGTAAAAAACGAGTGCACATATGAATATTCATTGCTATCGTTAGAATTAACATTAAAGCGATAAAATTTGATGAGATCACAGTAACTTTCCATCCTAAAATTCCAAGCAGTCCCATCATAATAACCACTGAGAAAAAACAACTACTAATTGGAACTATGATCCAAATAAGTTTTCTAAAAACAAACCATAAGGTAGCTATAATAAATAATAAAACTCCCAATCCAAAAACAATGATATCATTTTTAATAAATGTCATCATATCATCGGCAATCATTGGAATTCCACCTAGATAAATTTTACCAATATCTTCGTAACTTTTAATCACATCTCTGATTTCACGAACATTTTCATGATTTTGTTTTTTAATTAAATCATTATAGGTTTCTATTTCTTCTCTAGATTTATTTTCAATATTTTCTAATTGTTCATTTGGTTTAATATAAACAATGATGCCGCTGGTTTTACCATCTTC
>JAQBUY010000150.1 GCA_027623775.1 Pseudomonadota bacterium | reverse complement strand
TAAATCAGCATAACCATCCCCTCTTCTAGAAGGAGTGCCCACAGCTAAGAACACACAATCAGATTTATTTAAATATTTATTTAAATTAGAATCAAAATTTAAATTTTTATTAGCTATATTTTTTTTTACTAATTCATTTAAGCCTGGTTCATAAATAGGAATAATACCTTTTTTTAGATTTTTAATTTTAATATTATCATGATCAAGACAAGTAACTTTATAGCCAAATTCAGAAAGACAAGCTCCTGATACTAATCCTACGTACCCTGCTCCTATTACTAAAATATTCATTAGAAATTAATAATATATGTAGCTATGGATAGAAAGGATAAAAATCCAAAAACATCAGTAAAGGTTGTTAAAATTATTCCAGATGCAAGAGCTGGGTCAATTTTTAATTTATTCATTGTAATAGGAATTATAATTCCAAATAAACAAGCAAAACCTAGATTAATAAGAATCGATACTCCAACTGCAAAAGCTAACATTAAATTATCAAACCAAAAATATGCTATCAGTCCCATTATTATAGAAAGGAAAAATCCATTAATAGAGCCAATTAAAAATTCTTTCACAATTAAGTTGATGTATCTAGATCCAACTAAATCTTTTGTTGCTATTGCCCTAACATAAATTGTCATCGCCTGTGTACCGGCATTGCCTCCCATAGAAGCAACAATGGGCATTAAAACTGCAATCGCGATCATTTGTTGAAGTTGAATAGCATAAATATCAATTACAAGAGAGGATAATATTGCGGTTATTAGATTTAAACCTAGCCATATAAAACGAGTTTTAGCGGAAGAAAAAGCTCCTTTATAAAAATCATTTACAAATAAACCACCTAATTTTTGAATATCATCAGAATCTTCCTCATGAGCAATTTCAACAACATCATCAACTGTAATAATACCAATAATTTTGTCCTTCTCGTCAACAACAGGCGTTGATACAAGGCCATATTTTCTAAAAATAAAAGAAATGTCATCAAAACTAGAGTTAGATGATATTTTATGAATATCATTTATATAAATATCAGATAATTTTTTTTGACTTTTAGACCTTAAGATTCTTCCTGAGGGAATATATCCAATCGGAATATCATTATCATCACAAATAAATACATTATAAAAATCTTTTGGTCCTGCTCTAGGTTTTCTTAAATAATCTATTAATTCTCCAACATTTAAATCCATACTAACAGATAAAAATTCACTATTCATAATTCTTCCTGCAGATTCTTCAGGATATGAAAGACTGTCTTGTATAATATTTCTTTGGTCTGAACCTAACTTAGATAAAATAGAAATGAGATCTTTCCTCTCAAAATCAGCAAGAATTTCGACAGCATCATCTACATCTAGAGTTTTAATAAAATTAATTAATTTAGATTTAGGAATAAAACTTAAAATTTCGTCCCTATTATTATCTCTCAAATAGGCTATAAAATCTGGCTGAAGTTTATTAACATGATTTTTTAGAAAAGAGAACTGATGATCTTTGCTGAGATTTTCAATAGCACTAGCTTGATCTGCAGGGTGTTTTTTTTTTATTTTCCCTATAAAGTCTTTACTATTAAATGTATTTTTCATTATATCACATAAACCTTAACATTGGTGCGGACGAGAAGATTCGAACTTCCACAGAATTAATCCCACAGCGACCTCAACGCTGCGCGTCTACCAGTTCCGCCACGTCCGCTTATATTAATAGGTAAATTATCGAATGGTATTAATAAAACAACTAAAAGGTTATCAAAACTACCTCTCAACTATAAATAAAATGGAACAAATTGTTGAGAGTATTAAAAATAATAAAGATAAAAATGAGCATATTTGGCTTTTAGAACACAAAAATGTTTTTACTACAGGAAGTTCTAGCAATATAAAAAATCCAGATTTTATAGAAGAAACACCTGTAATTACAACAAATAGAGGTGGTCAGATGACATACCATGGACCAGGACAACTAGTTATTTATTTTATGCTAAATATAAAAATGAGAGGAATAGGGTTAATTGAATTTATTAATAAATTAGAAATATTACTTATAGAAAGTTTTGAAAAGAATAAAATAAAACTATATCAAAAAAAAGAAAAGAATAGAGGTTTGTGGATTAAAACTAACCAAGGGATGAAAAAGGTAATATTCATAGGGCTAAGATATAGTGGAGGAATTATATTCCATGGAATATCTATTAATTTTGAGCCAAATTTAGAAAAATTTAGACTTATTAATCCGTGTGGTTTAAATGCTTTAGAAATAAGCTCCTTTAAAGAGCAAAAATTAAAATTTTCTTACAATGAAATCATAAAAGAAATTAAAAATCAAATAAGTTTAGCATTTCCTCATAGTCCAATTTAAAACTATAAAATTTTTTCTTATAATTAAATTTAATCGAATAAGCGCAAAGACCCAAATTACCCTTCGCAATATTTCTATTAAATTTGATATCATTAGTAATAGGATTATTATTTAAAGAAAACTGGAGTCTTATTTGATGTTTTCTGCCCGTTAATAAAGCAACAAGATAAAGAAAATTATTATTCTTATTTTCTAAAAGTCGATACCTCAACTTCATTAGCTGATCTTCGTTATTAGTATTAATTAAAAAATCATTATTATTTATAAATTTTTTATCTGTAATAGCCAAATAATGTTTATAAATTT
>JAQBUY010000022.1 GCA_027623775.1 Pseudomonadota bacterium | reverse complement strand
TAAATTAAAATTTTTATTTACTAACTGATTTCCAAACATCATCACATCTATCGCACATTTGAAGGCTATTGTTTTTGACTTCTTCTTTAATTGTCCAACATCTTTGACATTTTAATCCAGGGGCAATTTCAACATCGACAAATACCCTAGGATCATCAAATGATAGAGCAGAGGAATTTTTTTTATCCATTTCTTTAATTTTAAAATCACTGACGATACTTAATTCTGAAAGATCGATATCTTTAACATTATTTAATATTTCTGATTCTAAAAAAATAACGACTTGCGCCTGAAGGCTTGAGCCAATGAGCTTTTCATTTCTTTTTATTTCTAATGCTGAAGTCACTGTTTTTCTAATTTCTTTTATATCAAGCCATTTTTTTTCTAATTTCTTGTCATAATAAACATAATCATCCTCATTGAAGGTTTGCAAATGGATACTATTGTCATTGTTATAGAGCCTAAGTTCCCAAGCTTCTTCAGTTGTAAAAGATAAAATTGGTGAAAACCATTTTGCTAAAAATTCAAATATAAAATGAAGACATGTAACTGCAGATTTTCTTTTTAAATTGCCTTGAGAATCACAATACAAACTATCTTTTCTAATATCAAAATAAAAAGCAGAGAGCTCTAAAGTGCAAAAATTTAATAATTTTACATAAATAGAATGATAATCGTGCTCTAAAATGCAATCTTTTAGCTCTGAATGCATTTTAGATAATCGAGAAAACATATATCTTTCTAGTTCCGGCATTTCAGAAACTTCAACTATTTGGTCAATATTAAAATTATTTAAATTTCCTAGAAGGAACCTGAATGTGTTTCTAACCTTTCTATAAGAGTCAATTTGATAATTAAGAATTGTATTATCTAGTCTAATATCTTCTGAATAGTCAGAAGCAATAACCCAAATTCTTAAAATATCAGCTCCATATTTATTTATAATTTCATTAGGGGAAATGACATTTCCGATTGATTTAGACATTTTCCTACCTTTGCCATCAACTACAAAACCATGTGAGAGAACTGTTTTAAAAGGTGCTCTCCCTCTCGTTCCACAAGATTCAAGTAAAGAGGAATGAAAGAATCCCCTAAATTGATCGGAACCCTCTAAATACATTGTTGCAGGTGATTCCAGATCATCTCTGTCTTCCAATACATATGCATGGGTAGATCCACTATCAAACCAAACTTCCACTACATCTTTCACTTGTTCAAAATCTACTTCATTATATTCTGGGCTCAAAAATCGAGACGGTTTAGAATTAAACCAAGCATCACCACCTTCTAATTCATAAATTTTTGCAATTCTTTCAATAATAATTGGGTCTCTTAACGGTTCACCTGATTTTTTATTAACAAAAATTGGGAGGGGCACTCCCCATACTCTTTGTCTAGATACACACCAATCAGGTCGATCTGTTATCATGGTCCTTAGTCTATTCTGTCCTTGCTGAGGAAAAAAATTTGTATCGTCTATTGCCTTTAATGCTTTTTTTCTCAAATCATTAGTGTCCATGGAAATGAACCATTGCATTGTATTTTTATAAACTAGGGGTGCCTTTGATCTCCAAGAGTGAGGATAACTATGAAAAAGAACTCCCTTTGAAATTAAATTATCGCACTTTGCAATCTCATCACATACATCAGGATCAACTTTAAATATATGTTTACCCGCAAAAACTGGAATATGCTCATAGTAAATACCCGCTTCATCAATAGTCATTGGCAATTCTAAATCATATTTCTTACCTAGGATAAAATCGTCCATGCCATGGACCGGGCAAATATGAACAATACCTGTACCCTGGTCAGTTGTTACGAAATCACCATGAAGTACTGGCACTATGAAATCATAACCAGATTTATATAAAGTATGGTAACAATTTGTTTTAAGTAGCTCTTTTCCTGTAATCAAAAAATTTAAATTTGATTTTGAAATTTCATTTTCTTTTAAAAATATTTCAATCAGATCTTCTGCAATTAAAATATTTTCATCAAGATTTTTATGATGAATATTTAGTGATGCATATTTGATATCTTCATGAACAGCTAGAGCCCTATTGCCCGGTATTGTCCATGGGGTTGTTGTCCAAATGACAATGGAATGATCTTTTATTTTTTCAATATCAGTATTTGCTATAGGAAATTTTGCGTAAATTGTAGTCGACTTATGCTCATGGTATTCAACTTCGGCATCTGCCAGAGCTGTCTTTTCAACAACAGACCATAATACTGGTCTATGACCCTTATATAATCCGCCATTTTCTAAAAACTTGCCAAGCTCTCTAACAATCTGAGCCTCAGATTTAAAATTCATTGTTGTGTAAGGATTATCCCAATCTCCAATAACACCTAATCTTTTAAATTCTTCCCTCTGGATATCTATCCAGCCTTTAGCAAATTCTCTGCATTCGTTTCTAAATTCTAAAATAGGCACATCATCTTTATTGAGCTTTTTAGATCTATATTGTTCTTCAATTTTCCATTCAATAGGCAGCCCATGACAATCCCACCCAGGAACATATATAGAATTTTTATTTGAAATTTGTTGGTATTTAATAATAACATCTTTAAGAATTTTATTTAAAGCATGGCCCATATGGAGATGCCCATTAGCATAAGGCGGTCCATCGTGAAGAATAAATTTTTCTTTATCTTTGGACTGGCTTCTGAGTTCGCCATAAAGATTATTTTTATACCATTTATCTAGTATTTTTGGCTCTTTGTCAGGAAGGTTGGCCTTCATAGAAAATTCTGTTTTAGGCAGAAGTATAGAATCTTTAATTTCCATTTTTTAAAATATCTCTAGCCATAGAGATATCTGTTTTTATTTGTTTTAACAACTCTTCTATGCCTTCAAATTTAATTTCTTCTCTAATCTTTTCCTGAAATTGAACTTTAATTTCCTTATCGTATATGTCATCATTAAAATCAAATATGTGGACTTCAACTAAAGGTATATTTTGATTAAAAGTTGGCCTAATTCCATAATTAGATATACCACTATAAATTTCATTATTTAAAATAACCCTTACAGCATAGACACCTTTACTTAATTCAACCTGAAGATCATTATATTGAAGATTAGCTGTTGGAACACCAATAGTTCTCCCCCTTTGATCTCCTTTAATTACTGTACCTATTATCTCAAATTTTCTTCCAAGCATTTTATTAGCTAATTGAACATTGCCCTCTCTAATTAAATTTCTAATAGTAGTAGACGATATTTTATTAGGAAAATTTTCTGCTATTACTTCTTCCTCTGTATGGAAGTCAATATCATTTTTTAAGGAGAAATTTTTTAGAGTTGATATATTGCCGGATCTATTTTTGCCGTATTTAAAATCTAGACCTGATAAAATGAGCTTAGTATTTAAACAACTCGATAAAACTCTACTTTCAAATTCCTCATTTGTAAAATTTGATATTTGTTCTTCAAAAATAATCGACACATAAAAATCTAATCCCATTTTTTCTAAAAGTTCAATTTTAGTTTGTTCTAAATCAATTAGAAAATTTTTATCTTTTTTAAAATATGCAATTGGATGAGGGTTGAAGCTTATCAAACATGAAGAAAAATTACGCTTTTTTGTAAATTTAATTAGGTTTAATAGTAATTTTTGATGACCTAGATGTAATCCATCAAAATTACCTATTGTAATTCCTAATGGTTTAGTAATATGCAGATTCTGAACATTAGAATGAATATATAGCATGCCCTTTAGAAACTAAGATATTTACCTTCAAAATAAACTAAAGGATTTCCTTTTTTTAAATGAATTATTTCTCTCAATCCACAAATTATAATTAAATGATCTCCAGAAAATATTTTTTTTTCAATTTCAGTCTCAATGACAACTAATGAATCCTTAAAAAAAGGTATATCATTTTTTGAAACTTTAAATTTTGTATTCTTCCATCTTAATTCGGGGCTAGATGCAAATTTATTTGATATGTCTTCTTGCCTGTCTGATAAGATATTAATATTGACTAAGGTTTTCTTTTTAAATTCTTTGATAAAACTATTTCGAATATCAACACAAAATAAAATTTGTGGTGGATTTAGAGAAAGACTTGTAAATGAATTAATCGTACAGCCATAGAATCCCTTTTTACTATCTCCTAAAGTTACAATTGTAATTCCAGTTATAAATTTAGAAACTGTTTTAATAAATTCTTTTTTATCCATTTTTATTACTATTTGGTAGCGCTGGAGAGACTCGAACTCTCACAAAGTTGCCCTCACCGGATTTTGAGTCCGGCGCGTCTACCATTCCGCCACAGCGCCTTAAGTTTCTCATATTGTTTTATATATATTTATAATGATAAATACTATTTATTCTATGGCTGGGACTCTTTGTAACTACTATTTTATTCTTCTCAAATAAGTCTAATATCTCAGTGCTTTGGATTATTTTTATTTCGCATTACCTGTATTTATATTTGCAAATGTAACCGCGTTCACTCCTGGTCCAAATAATATTATACTATCTACTACTGCAGTAAAATATGGCTTTACTAACACGATACCTCAGATTTTTGGAGTTTTTTTTGGTTATCTGTCAGTACTAACTATATGTCTATTCGGACTTGGAAAAATTTTTTTAATTTATCCTAGCTTATACTGGGTCATAAAAATTCTATCATCTATATTTTTACTTTATCTTTCTTATAAAATATTCACTTCTAAAAGCTTTTCTGATTCGAGTGATTTTAAACCACTAAGTTTTAGTCAAATATTTTTTTTTCAAATAATTAACCCAAAAGGGGTTATGGTTTCGGTTTCTGCCTCGTCTCTTTTTCTTGAAGGTCAATTTTCATACCAATTAGAATTTATTATAATTTTTTTATGTTTTGTATTTTCAACTCTTACAAGTGGGATAACATGGGCTTTAATTGGACATTACTTTCAGAAATTCACTAATGATCATAAGAAAATTATTATATTTAATAGAATAATGGCATTGGCATTAGTAGCCTGTATAATTTTAATAATAGTATGAAGTATTTAAATATAAAATATTTAATTAATTTTTTTATAGCTCTAGTTTTTTTAACTCCTGTGGTTATGATTTTTTCAAAAGGGCTGTTCTCAATTTTTATAATTGAAAATGATATTTATTTATCAAGATATTTTTTTGGGTCCTTCACTATCATTGTATTAGTGGCATTTCTAGTATTGGCTATTAGCATTCCTTTAGCTTGGCTAACTACAATGACAGAATTTAAAGGAAGAAAATTTATACAAATAATTGCAATACTTCCATTAGCTGTACCAGGCTATATTTCTGCCTATACTTATGCTGAGTTACTAGAACCGTCAGGTTTTGTGCCTATACTGCTTAATTCAATAGGTATAGAATTTATTGGGATATCTATAAGAAACTCATTTTTTGGTTCAATTATATTAGCATTATCTTTATTCCCTTACGTCTATCTTTTAACCAGAATATCAATCATCAATCTATCCGCGAGATATATAGAGGCAGGAAGAACAATAGGCAAAACACATTTGGAGTGCTTTTTTAAGATAGGTATTCCTATGTCCGCTCCGGGCATAATAGCTGGACTGGCATTAGCTATGATGGAAACTATCAATGATTTTGGTGTGGCTTCTTTTTTTGGTTTGAGCACATTATCTATAGGTATTTATAATTATATTTCGATCTTGAATAATTTAAATGCTGCTTATTTTTTATCATTTGTTGTGATTTTGATGATGTTAATTTTATATTTGATTGAACAGAAAATTAGAGGTAAAAAAAACTTTCATAACTCCGATTATGAATTTCTTAATTGGAAAAGATATGAGCTTTCAAAAATAAAAGGGTATTTGGCTTTTTATATTGGGTTAATTCCTATTATTTTAGGGTACTTTATACCGATATTATTCACATTATATTTATACTTAAATAATTTTTCAAAAATTAATTATGCAAATTTTTTCCTAAGTCTATTCAATACATTAATATTAGGTTTTATCGTTGCCATAATATGCACGCTCTTATCAATTTTAATGAATTTTTCTGGAAGATTCTCAAAGAGAAAAATCTTCATATATTTAAAAAAAATAATTAATATTGGTTATGCAATTCCAGGAGTAGTAGTTGCTCTTGGGGTAATTTATTTTATAATTAGTATTGATAAGTTATTAGACTTACTTTTTTTAAATAATTTACTGATAGGCTCTTCTATAATAGGATTAGTTTTAGCTCTGAGTATAAGGCTTATTTCCTTATCTAATAATAGTATTGATTCGGGTTTAGAGAAAATCTCTAAATCAATTGATGATGCTTCTAGAATGATGGGTAGAAGATACTCCACAACATATTTTAGAATAATTTTACCTCAAATTAAAATAAGTGTAATTGCCGGATTATTTCTTGTCATGGTTGATACGATGAAAGAGCTCCCTATTACACTACTTCTGAGACCTTTTAATTTTAATACCTTGGCGACTGAGTTATACCAATATTCTTCAAGTGAGTCAGTAGAGCTTGGTTCTTTACATGCCTTAACAATTATTATTTTTTTAACAATAGCAGTATTTTTATTAGATAATATTTTAGAAAAAAAACTAATTTTTAAAATTAAAAAATAACTTAGCTATTACTAACTTACATGCTAAGTTTTAAACTTGTTATTTACTCTCAAAGTTATTTTTGCAGCATTGATTATCGCTTTTGCTAGTTGGCTATCAGGTAAGAAGCCAGAACTAGCTGGATTTATTGTAGCTCTTCCATTGGCAAGTATAGTAGTTCTAGCACTCTCATATATTGAACATAAAAATACAGAAACAAGCGTTTTATTTGCAAAAAGTATAGCCATGGGAGTCCCAATATCTTACTTATTTTTTTTACCTTTTTTTTTGTTTAAGCAATTAGGATTTAATTTTTGGATTGTTTATTTTATTGGAATTTTATTAATCATTGCTGGATTTTTTATACACAAATTTATTATGAATATCTTATAGATTAATTATCTACTTTTTATTTGTAAATTTTCTCATAAAATTTAATGTTTCCGTGCTAACATGATGCTCAATGCCCTCGCTATCTTCTTCTGCGACTTTATTTGAAACTCCAAGTTTAATCAAAAAATTTAAAACAATTTCATGTTTAATTTTTGAAGATTCTGCTAATTTTTTCCCCTCATCAGTTAGGAATGAAGATCTGTACGGCTCAGTTTTGACTAATTTTAGAGCAACTAGTCGTTTAATATTTTTATTAATAGTTGCCTGGGAAACACCAAAATGTAAAGCCAGATCTGCATTACGAGCTTCTCCTTTTGATGATATTAATTCACTAATAGTCTCAACATAGTCTTCTAATATTTCATTTTTATTTTGAGTTCTAATTTTTAAATACTGCTTAGGACCGCTATATCTTGGATTACTCATGTAAAGTTAAATATATTACTAAAAATACAAAATATAAAGGACTTTACAATTAATTAGATTAGTCTATAAATTTTAGCCAAGGCTAAACTATGACTGAGTTATTAATATCATTTCAAAAAAGATTGGAATATTTTCGTATATCTAAACTTTTAGTGCTATTTGTATTTATTCTCATTTTTGCTTTTAAAGAAACTAGAGAGCTGTTGATTACTTCCTCTCAAGATGCTTACGTGGCCGTCACTTCTTTTGTCGGTGCAACTCTTCTTCTTTTTTATACTTTAGAAAAAAAAAACTTTAATATCCCAGAATATATTAAAAAAAATTCAAAATTAGAAATACCTATATGTGCTTTTTTAGGTGTTATACCTGGATGTGGTGGAGCAATTATGGTTATGAGTATGTATACTCGAGGAATTGTTTCATTTAGTTCAGTTCTTGCAACTCTCATAAGCACTATGGGAGATGCTGCTTTTTTATTAATCGCATCTAAGCCTCAAGCCGCTTTAATAATTTTACCAATTACTTTAATTATGGGAATAGTTACAGGTTATATTTCTCTTCCTTTTTCAGATAAAATTGCGCCGTCCATAATTCCTAAAAAAGATTCTAATATGACTTTACCTATTAATAAAATACCAACAATTTTTTATAAAATCTGGTTATGCCTTCTTATACCAGCCGTCATATTGGGATTAATAAATGCTTTTAGCTTAAGTATTGAAATACCATTATTTGGTTATGATATAATTGGAATATTTACCTTCACTGCTTCGATGTCATGCTTAGCAATGTGGGTCTTTAATCCATTAACAGATATTCAGATGGCAGCAATTCATGAAAACTCAATAAGAAAAACTGTTGATACTACCTGTTTTGTTTCTGTATGGGTTATTACAGCGTTTTTATGCTTTGAATTGATAAACTTATATACTGAAGGGAGAATGTTTGATTACTTGCTAATTTTTGGGCCATTTATTCCCTTAATGGCTATCCTTATTGGATTCATTCCTGGTTGTGGGCCACAGATTATGATCACGTCAATGTATGTTAGCGGTCAAATCCCAATGGCAGCTCAATTAGGAAATTCTATTTCAAACGATGGTGATGCTTTATTTCCAGCTTTAGCAATTTCAGCTAGAGTGGCAATACTCGCTACTATTTACAGCGCAATTCCGGCTATTATTGTAGCTTATCTTTGGTATTATTTGATTTAAGTAATACCAATCTTGTTAAAAAAAATAAAAAAATTCCTTGAGAGTAAATCAAGATCAAAATACTCACAATCTCTTTTATCTTTAATAGCCTTTACTGAAAGTATTTTCTTCCCAATACCACCAGACTTACTTTTAATACCTATTTGCTACTATAATAGAAATAAAATTTTTTTCTCTATCCTAAATTGTACTTTTTTTTCTGTGATAGGTGGGGCTATAGCATATGCGATAGGGTATTTTTTATACGATCAAATTGGTCATCTTTTTGATGAAAAAAAAATTGAACATTTTATTGATTTTTACAGTAAATGGGGTGTGTACTCTGTAATAATTGGTGGATTTACTCCCATGCCCTTTAAAATCATTACCGTCACTAGCGGCTTTTTAAAATTTGATTTTTTGATATTTATTTTAAGTGCCATTTTTGCTAGAGGTCTTAGATTTTTAATAGTGGGATTAATAATTAAAATATTAGCTGAAAAAAGTTTAACATTTCTCAATCAGAATAAGACTCTAATTTTTTTAGTTATTCCGGTCGCATTAATTGTAATGGTGCTATTAGGAATATATTTTATATAGTTAAAAATTATGAGGAATAAGACAAATAATATTATATTTTTTTTTTCATTTTTTGCTTTAGGATTTGCGTTAATACTAGAATATGGATTTGGATTACTTCCCTGTAGACTCTGTACTTTTCAAAGAATACCCTACCTAATTATTATATTGATTTTTCTGTTTCAATTATTTTTTAAACCATCAAATACATCAATAACAATTTTGATTTTTTTATGTCTATTGGCTGAAATGGTATTTTCTGTAAACCACTCTCTATTATCTCTTGGGATAATCAGCTCATCAGGATGTGAAAGTGCTGTTACTCTGCCTTCAGGAGTTGAGAGTTTAAAAAATGCATTACAAAATAATACCCTAATTATTGATTGTGAAAATGCCAATAAAAAAATTTTAGGACTACATCTTTCTAGTTATAATGCTTTGGCTTCATTGGGTTTTCTGATACTTATAATTAAAAATGCGATCATCAAAAAATAAAAAACTATTATCCTCTGAAGAAAAGAAAATTCTAGAAGAAATAATTAGGGTTGATCATGCTGGAGAGCATGGAGCAACTCAAATATATCGTGGACAACTTGCTATTTTTAAAAAAAACTCAACTATATGGAAAAAAATTGTCGAAATGGCAGAGCAGGAAGAAATTCATAAATCTACTTTCGATGAACTAATTGTAGATATGGGCGTTAGACCAACAAGTCTGTTTCCTTTATGGAATACAGCGGGATATCTTCTAGGCCTAGGTACTGCTTTTTTAGGTGAAAAATCTGCCATGGCATGCACTGTAGCAGTTGAGGAAGTAATTGGACGTCACTATGAAGAGCAAGTTAAAATTTTATCAAAAAATAAAATTGACCCTAAACTCTTAAAAATCGTTAAACAATTTAGGGAAGATGAGTTAGAGCACCATGACACAGGTGTGAATCATAATGCTGAGATGACTCCCGGATATATATTTTTAAGTAAGGCTATTAAACAAGCTTGCTATTTGGCTATTAAAATTACAAAGAAGTATTAATTCTTTTCAAGAATACTATCCCAATATAAATAATCTCTCCAACTTTTATGAAGATAATTTGAAGGAAAATTTTTACTTTTTAACCTTAAGGAATACTGAGATGGTTCTTGGGGTTTTTTTAATAAGTTAAATCCTGAATTTTGAAGAGATTTATTACCTTTTTTCCAATTACAGTGAGAACAAGAAGTGACGACATTTTCCCAATTACTAACTCCTCCTTTAGATCTGGGAATAAGATGATCAAAAGTAAGTTCTTTTGTTTGAAATTTATGATGACAATACTGACATATAAAGTCATCTCTCAAAAAAACATTAAATCTAGTAAAAGGTGGTTTGTGATTATGAGGTATATAGTCTTTTAAAGAAATTACGCTCGGTATTTTCATTTTAAAACTAGGCGAATTTACGTACTGATCGTATTCATTAACAATGTTGACCCTATCAAGAAAAACAGCTTTGATGGAATCTTTCCAACTCCAAATAGATAATGGGAAATAACTTAATGGCCTATAATCGGCATTAAGAACTAAAGAAGGACAATTATTCGAATCGACCATAAATCAATATTAACATACTTTAAAAATTATAATGTTAATTAATTATGATAACCAGTCATTAACTTTAGTCTTCATTTCTTCAATAGCTTTAATGCTTATTCCATGGTCGCAATTATCTTCCAGAATTAAATTACTCTGAATTTTATTTAAAATTAGAAAATCATGCAATTGTTGAGATCTCTCAAAGGGAACAACAGAATCTGACATACCATGAAAAATAGAAAATTTTTGACTTTCATTTAATAGGGAAATGTCTTCTAAAATATTTTTTGGTAAAGCTCCTGATAATGAAATAATTCCCCCCATAGTAACTTTAGATATTAATCCAAAATATGAAGCAAGCATTGCCCCTTGAGAAAAACCAATTAAAACAATTTTCTCATAACTAGTATTATGTCTAACAATAAGATCAGCTAAGATTTCATCCAAATATTTATATGATTTTTTTAAACCTAAATAAATTTCTTCTGGCGTTCTTTCAACTAAATTAAACCATTGGTATCCAAAATAATTAAGAGGGCATGACTCAGGCGCATTTGGAGATTCAAATAAAATCATATTATCATCATTCTCTATATGATCCTTAAGACCAATAAGATCATTACCGTTAGCACCATAACCGTGAAGAAATAAAACAACTTTATTCATTTTTATTAATAGATTGATCAATTAATCGACATTTTAAGATTTTTTGATATGTTCCAACTATGTTTGCAAGTAATATTTTACCTATCATTTTAATTGTGTGCATGTTTGTGGCTCTATTAGTTGTAATCATAGGTGTAATAGCAATGGCTAAAAATGGTAATTTTAATAAAAAGTATAGCAATAAATTAATGAGAATGCGCGTTTTATTTCAAGGAGTTGCTGTATTAATTTTTGCAGCAATTATTTATCTTTCTAGATAAACTGAAAAGCAATGGCTAAAAAAAATATAAAAATTCTATCAACAAGTATCAATAAGAAGACCTCAGAATTGATGGATGCAATTAATACTTCTATTGATATCGATTCACGATTATTTAATCAGGATATAAAAGTTACTAAAGCACATGCATTAGCACTAAATAAATTAAAAATTTTAACTAATCAAGAATTAATAAAAATTCAAAAAGGTTTGGATATAATAGTTAAACGCCATATGGATAAAAAAATAAAATTTAGTAGAGAAAATGAAGATATTCATATGAATATAGAATCTCTACTTCACTCGATCATAGGTGAAACAGCATCTAAAATTCACACTGGTAGATCGAGAAACGATCAAGTGGCAACAGATACAAGACTTTGGGTATTAGAAAGTTGTAAAAATTTAAAAAATCAAATTAAATTAATGATGAAGGTTATTATTAAACAATCAAAGAGTAATCAATCAAACATAATTCCAGGATTTACACACTTGCAAGTAGCTCAACCAGTGACATTAGCACATCATCTGATGGCCTACTTTGAAATGTTTAAAAGAGATTTATCTCAATTAGAATTTGTGGAGCAAATGACTAATGAAAATCCATTAGGCAGTGCGGCTTTAGCTGGAAGTAACTATAATTTAGATACTAAACTATTAAACAAAGAGCTTGGATTTAGTAAATCTAAAACAAACTCACTTGATGCAGTTAGTGATAGAGATTTTTGTGTTTATTTTCTCCAATCACTTTCCATGGTAAGTCTTCACTTAGGAAAAATGTCTTCAGAACTAATACTATGGTCAAGCAATCTATTTAATTTATTTGATATCAGTAAGAACTATTCTACAGGGAGTTCTATTATGCCTCAAAAAAGAAATCCAGACTCATTAGAGTTAATTCGAGGAAAAACCAATATTATTAGAAATCAAAGTTCTAGCCTTCTAAACGTTTTATCGAACTTGCCTTTGACATATTTTAAGGATTTTCAGGAGGATAAAAAAATGATTTTTGATAGTTATGATGATTTAAAATTATGTATCGACGTAATGACGGAGGTTCTCAAAGAATCTAGTTTTAATGCAGATAATGGCCTTAAAATATGCGAGGATAATTTTGCTTCAGCAACGGATTTAGCTGACTATTTAGTATTAGAAAAAAATATATCATTCAGGGATTCATACAAGATTATTGCATCAATTGTAAACTATGCACAATTAAATAAAAAAAATATGAACCAATTAAGCTTAGGTGAATTGAAAAGATTTAATCATACAATTGATCACAATATATTTCAATATATAGACATTAGAAATAGTGTAACAAGAAAGAAAACACCGATGAGTACTAATCCAAAAAAAGTAATTGAAGCGATTAAAAATGCAGAGAAATTTCTTAAAAAATAATGAGAACGTTAAGCAAATATCTAACTTTATTAATTTTACTTACATTAGTGTCATGTGGAAATTATAAAAATAATAAATTGCCTGATGGAGTTATAGATAAATCCGCATTGCAATATCCTCCAGAAGTTGAGCAAGAATAAAAATATGTTTAAAAAATTATCTCAAGAGTTTCAAACACCATTTTACTGTTATGATCAGGCAATCATTGATAATAAAATTAACTTTTTAAATAACCTAGAATTAAATTTTAATTATAATTTTTCCTTTGCCATTAAAGCTAATCCCAACTTAGCAATTATTAACTTATTTAAACAAAAAGATATTGGAGCAGTAGTGGTTTCTTCTGGAGAACTTTATAAAGCTCTCAGAGTAGGTTTCAAGCCATCTCAAATAATATTTAACGGTTCAAGTAAAAATGATTTTGACTTGAAATATGCGGTAACTCAAAAAATTTGTAGTATTAATATAGAAAATATTGAAGAACTCAAAACGATCAATGACTACTCAAGAGAAAAAGGACTTATTTCTGATATTGGCATTAGAATTAATCCAGGAGTTAATGCTGAGACATTATCAAAAATTAGTACAGGTAAATCGGGAGACAAATTTGGAATTGAAATTGATCAAATTGATTTTGATATGATTAAAAACTTTAATCATATCAACCTTAAAACTCTTTCTGTTCATATTGGTAGCCAAATAACTGATCATAAAAAGCTTATTGAATCTTATCAATTAATAATAAACCTTGCCGATAAACTTAATAAAAAAGGTTTTGAAATTCAATATTTAGATTTCGGTGGTGGATTTGCTGTTATAGACAATGGGAATCAAGGATTGGATTTTAATCTTTGGTCATCTGAATTAAATTCAATTATGAATCATAAAAATTATAAAGTTATATTTGAGCCAGGTAGATTTTTAATTGCAGATTCAGGATACTTAGTTTCAAAAGTTGATTTTTTAAAGAAATCTGGAAACAAAAATATAGCCTTACTTGATAGCTCGATGTCAGAATATGTAAGATGTGCTCTTTATGGAATTGACCCAATAATTGAACTAATTGATACCGATCAAAAAAGTGAAAAAATTAAATATGATATTGGTGGCGGAGTCTGTGAATCTTCTGACTTTTTCATAAGAGATGCTCTATTACCTCCATTAAAAGTTGGAGATATAATAATTTTTAAAAATGTAGGAGCTTATGGTTCTTCTATGTCATCCAATTATAATAGTAGACCTAGACCATTAGAAGTTTTATTTTCTAAAGATGAGCATCGTGTCATTCGCTCACGTGATACTTTGGAAGATTTGTGCAAAAATGAAATCATGTAATTGTGCTTATTTTTTTTAAAAGATTCAATTTCGTACTTTTAATAATCATAGTATCTTTAACATTAGGTTTGATAAATTTTAAAAATTCTATCCCTGATGAACCTTTAAATTTAAAGTCAAGCGATGCAGTCATAGTATTAACTGGAGATAGGGGTAAAAGAATTGAGAAGGGATATGAACTTATTTTTAAAACAAATTTTGACAAAATGTTTATATCAGGAGTTGGGGGCTCAAAAACCGTACTTCAAAAAATTTTAGGTTTAGATGAGAATAAAGTAGATTGCTGCATTGAATTTGGATACAAAGCAGAAAATACATACCAAAATGCTGTTGAGGTAAGATTATGGTCATTAGAAAATAATATTAATTCAATTATACTTGTAACTACTGATCTACATATGCAACGATCATTATTCCTCTTTCAACAAATTACTAATCTTGACATACAACCCTATCCAGTAGCGTATAAAGATACAGTTATACCTTTAGAGAAATTATTTTCTGAATATATTAAATACCTCATATCTAGGATAGTATTTATCAAAAAATATGAAGATTAAATTTTTAATACTTTTTTACTTTACAACTTCATTAGTTATGATTGTTAGTATTTTTGGACTATTTAGCTCATATAAAAAATTTAGATTTTTTCTAAATTTGCTTACCAATAGTATGCTTATGTCATTAAAAGTAACATCAAAGATAACAGTAGAAGTAATTAATCATAATAAGGATAATATCGACGAAGGATATTTGTATGCATCTAAACACCAATCTATCTTTGAAACTATTTACTTTAATAGTTTATTTTATAATCCTGTCTATATTTTAAAAAAAGAATTATTAAAAATACCTTTATTTGGAAAATATTTAAAAAAATTAGAAATGATTGCTATTGACCGTAGTCAGGGCATTAAAAGTATTAAGCATGTTAATGAAGAGACCAAAAGATTAAGTAAATTTAGGCCAGTCGTTATTTTTCCAGAGGGAACTAGAACTAAATATGGTGATCAACCTGATTTAAAACCAGGAATATATTCAATATACAAGAACTCTAATATGCCAGTAATACCTATTGCTATCAATTCAGGTAAATATTGGCCTAAAAATAATCAAATGCGATCTGGAAAAATAACGATTGAGTTCAAAGAGCCTATTCAGCCAGGATTATCTAAAGAAGAATTTCTTAAAAAATTAAAAATTGAAATTAATAGTCTTAATCATTAGGAATAAATTTTCCGGCCATCTTAGCTTTTATAATGCCTCTTCTAACTTTTCTTGTTTGATCTAATTTAGAGTGAAGCTTAGATAATTTTTTTTGTTTAATGTCTAAACCGAATTTTTTAATCTCAGATATAAATAATTGAGAGAGCTCGTTAATAATCTTTTCATTAGCTATAAATGTATCCCTCCACATATTAGGATTATTCTCAGTAATTCTAGTAAAATCTCTGAACCCACCAGCAGAATATTTAATAATATTAGATTTCATTGATTTTTCTTTTTTCATTGCTGTTCTTACTAGTGAATAGGCAATTAAGTGCGGAAGATGAGACGTTAAACCTAAAATTTTATCATGTTCTTTAGCAGACAAAAAATCAACCTGCATACCCAAACCTTCCCAAAATTTCTTTATCACAAGTACATCTTTTGTTTTTTTATGATTTGTAGGGCAAATAATATTATATCTATTATGAAAAAGTTTAGCAAAACCGTTCTCTAATCCAGACTTTTCAGTACCAGCGATTGGATGTGAAGGAACAAAAGAGAACTTATCTTTAAATTTATTATTATAGAGATCGACAATATTAGATTTAGTTGAACCTACATCAGTAACTATAAGTCCAAATTTTCCATATTTATCAATAGATTTAAAAATTTTTTCATACTCTAATACAGGTGTACAAATAATAATTAAGTCTGCATTTTCTATCGCAATTTTTAAGGATGAGAAATGCTCAACATTCTTAAGGTCAGAAGATAAAATTCTTTTTTTTACTGATTTATCTGTATCAAACACTGAAAATTTTTGAGTTAATTTGGCTTGTTGAGCTCCTCTTACAATTGAAGACCCAATAAGACCAAAACCAATAATGAGAAGATTTTTAAACATTAAAATTTATTAAAAACTTTCACAACATTTTTCATTTCACTAGCAGTCCCAATGGTCATTCTTATATAAGATTTTAATCCATAAGAAGTTAACGGTCTAATTGTAATTTTATTTTTCATAGCAAATAAATATAATAAATTTGCTATATTTTTAGATTTACACTTAAATAAAACAAAATTTGCCAAAGTGTCTATGATTTCAAATTTTTTATTTTTCATATTATAAATTAAAAATTTTTTATTATTTTGATTTAATTCAACATTTTTTTTTAACCAATTTGAATTTTTTAAAGATTCAATTGCGGCAACAGCAGCTAGTCTATTAACGTTAAATGGTTTTTTTACTTGATATAATTTTTTAATTATATTGGAATGACTATAACCCCAGCCAACTCTTAAACCCCCTAACGAATAAATTTTTGAAAATGATTTAGTGACAATAACATTGTTAAATTTTTTAACAAAATCTAGACCATCTGAATAATTACCATCTAGAACATATTCACTATAAGCAGAATCTAATACTAGAATTGTTTTTTTACTAATTGATTTAATAAAATTTAATAGGTTTTTTTTATAAAAAATTGCTCCTGTGGGATTATTAGGATTTGCTATAAAAATTATTTTTACTTTAGAAGAGTATTGTTTCTTAAATTCATCTATTGAAAATTGAAA
>JAQBUY010000149.1 GCA_027623775.1 Pseudomonadota bacterium | reverse complement strand
AATTTTGATTTAAATTTATTAAAAAAAAAAAACTCAGTTTCAATATCAGTGAGAACCAATAGATATAATGAAAGAAGTAAAGAAGATTTAAGTAATCCAAAAAAAATATTAAAATCAGATCTATTTGTCAAAGAAACAATCAAATATATTTATAATGCTGTGGATTTTTTTAAAAAAAAAATTGATAAACCTAGTTTCTTCGTTTGGTCAAATGACCTAAACAATTTAAAGGAATATTTTAATGATGACTTTACGTTTGTTGATATTAAAAAAAATAAAATA
The DNA here is from genome assembly GCA_027623775.1 of Pseudomonadota bacterium. Taxonomy (GTDB): domain Bacteria; phylum Pseudomonadota; class Alphaproteobacteria; order HIMB59; family HIMB59; genus HIMB59. The sequence continues at coordinate 2,393 of JAQBUY010000149.1, read as the reverse complement.
ATTAACGATCTTTATACAATGAGCCTATGTAACAATTTTATAATTGGCCCGACTACTTTTCATTGGTGGGGAGCTTATCTTTCAAAAAATAATCATAAAAATTGTATATTACCACCTAAACATCTACCATTTTCATCTAATCTTGATATTTATCCAGAGACTTGGATTAAATTTTAAGTTTATTTAGAGCATTATTTTTAAATAAATTTGCCTCTTGAATATATCTTCTTACCATTTGTGTAGTTTTGTGACCTGTCATTGCCATTATACTTCTCTCTTCGGCCCCAGATTCAGCAGCTGAAGTTGCAAAACCTGATCTTAGGCTGTGTCCTGAATAGTTTTTGCTATCTATACCTACTAGATCTAAATATTTCTTTATTAATAATGCAACAGTCTGGTCTGTTAATCTTTTATCTGATAATTTTAATCCCTTACTAAATCTTCTAAATAGTGAACCAGATTTGATTTTTGATATTTCTAACCAATTCTTCAAGGAAACTACTGGACAATATTTTGAATTATCAAAATAGGGTAGTGCTTTTACTGTTCCTTCTCCAAATTGGTCTGTTTTAGACCTCCTGATATTGATTTTTAAACCCTCCGTTACAAAATCTAAATCCTCGTAATTTAGTGCAACAATTTCATTTCTTCTAAATCCACCTGAAAAACCAATTAAAATTATTGATTTGTCCCTTATTTTTTTAATTTCCTGTAAATTTTGTTCATCTATAGCATTAATAATTAATTTTAAATCTTTGATTAATAAGGGTTTTTTAGGTTTTTGTAAGCTACCTTTCCGTCTTTTTATACCCATAATATTCTCAATAATAATGGGGTGTTTGTTGTCTAAATAATGTCCTTTAATTTTATGTATAATAGATATTGAGACTAATCTTCTTTTTAATGTGCTTATTTTTAAATCTTTAGTAGATAAATAAGTTAGGTATAAAGATATAATTTTAGGTTCTGATGGAAGTGATTTTAAGCCATTTTTTACACAAAATAATGCGAAGTCATTAAAATCTGATTTATAAGCTCTTACAGTATTATACGCTTTAGAGTTTTTAAGATTAAGTAAAGTTTCTTCTTCTAAAGATTTTATGTTTGTAATTATATTATTCATAAATATTACTATTGATAACCTTTAATTATCGTTAGTAATATATCAATGAATTTAGTTGTCAATAGTTTAAATAAATAACAAAATAGAATTATATAAAAAAAATGATTAGAAAATTAGAACAAAAAGATAAAGAAAATTGGGCAAAATTATACAATGATTATGCTGCTTTTTATAAAGTTCCAATGAATGTTGAGATTTTAGATACTTTATGGGATTGGATTAACGACGAAAGCCATGTTGTTAATGGTATTTGCTTTGAATTAGAGGATAAAATTGTAGGAATAGCTCATTATAGAACAATGCCAAGACCAATTAAAGGGAAATATATTGGATTTTTAGATGATTTATTTGTAGATCTTGATTTTAGAGGGCAAAAAATAGCACAAAAGTTAATAAATCATTTAAAATCATTATCTAATTCTAATAATTGGGATGGAATCCGATGGATCACCCACTCTTCTAACGATGCAGCTAAAAAATTATATAATAAAATAGCAAATAATACTGGATTTGAGCTATATGAACTTAAAAGGGACTAAATTTCAGCTAAAAGTCTGGAATTATCTTAAAAAAATACCAAAAGGCGAAGTTAGAACTTATCTAGAAGTTGCAAAAGCAATTGGAAAACCCAAAGCTTTCCGTGCAGTTGCTAATGCTATCGGTAAAAACCCATATCCTCCCAAAATACCCTGTCATAGAGTAATAAAATCAGATGGAAGTGTCGGAGGATATTCAGGAGAAGGTGGGGTTAATAAAAAACTAAGATTATTAAGATCTGAAAAAGTCTTAATTTAATAGTTGAATTTACTTAGCAAAAGCTATAAAAGCTAATAAAATCAATGCTTTTAAGCAATTTTAGTCTTTTCTGCTTAAATTGCCGTTCTGTACCATAGTCTACAACTGTAAATTGACTTTAAGTGAAAATAAAGTGCTCTATGACCGTTTAAAGCACATATTCCAATACTGCATTGCTTCAGTTTTAAATGATTAGAACCCTTCTGGGAGGGTTTTAAAAAACTCTATTTTAAAGGTTTATTGGTCACATATTTCCCTTATATCAATAGCAGCTAAACAATAAGTTAATAAAAGCTTAAAAAATATCACTATTTTAAAGCTTTAATTGATTTCCATAATTTAAATTTGTATTTTATTATCCGTTTTAATGACTTTATTAAAATTATTGCTATCAATTTATATTCTTTAGTTTAATACTAATATCTAATGTGTTTGATCATATATTATTTATAAATTATTGTATTTATTAATTATT
>JAQBUY010000148.1 GCA_027623775.1 Pseudomonadota bacterium | reverse complement strand
ACTTTTGTTCTCGTTTATCATTTTAATTCAAATATAATGAAATATACTATAAAGATGCATTAGACTTTTTTCAATACTATTTTGGACTGGTCTTATAATTACTGGGAGATCTTCTCTTAATCTTTGAGGGTGTTTGAACGAAGTCTTTTAATTAAAAAACAGCACTTTAAAAAAACGGTTGGCAAATGGTTGGCAAAATCTAGTTTATAAAATCAAAAAACCCTTGAAAATCAGATGATTAACAAGGGTTCTCGTACTCGAGATGGGAGTACTATTAACTATTTAGTTTGTCAAAATATTAATGTCTTTAATTAATCTTAAGATTTCGTTGTCTTCTGTACCATCATATATTCCACGAATTTGTTTTTTAGTATCAACTAAAATAAAATTAGGTGTATGAATAAAGTCTTGAAGACCACCATCTCCTTGATCAACTACAGCAAAATAACTTTTTCTAGCCAATTCATATATATGTTTTTTTGATCCAGTTGTGATATTCCATTTAGAATCATTCACTCCCTTTTCAATAGCATAATCTTTAAGGACTTCTATATCATCAATTTCTGGTGTTACAGACATTGACAATAACATTATATCATCATTGTCAATATATTCATCTTGAACTTTTTTCATGTTATCTGTCATAATTGGACAAATACTTGGGCAGCGCGTAAAGAAAAAATCAACAACATAAATCTTATTTTCATAATCTTTTGATGTTATTTTATTTCCATTTTGATTAATTAAATTAAAATCTTTAACAGTATGGTTTTTATTAACATTTTGTATGCTCTTATCTACATATTTTGGATTAAAATCAACAGGATTGTAAATAGGAAGTTGTTTTATTGAATCTTGATTACATGAGATAAATATAAGTGCTAACAGATAAATATAATTTAGTTTAATCTTAAACATTTTTTTAAATAATATTAGAATTTTTAGCTAAAAAATCTTTGGCCTCTGAAATTTCTAAACGAGAACTAATTGTGTCTGAACTTAGTTTAACTAGTTGATCAAAATAATAAGCAGCTAATTTAATATTATTTAGTTTTTCAGCAGCTTTTGCTGCTCCATAAATGCCGTTAAATCTAAAAGGGTGTCCTTCCAAATTTAGTTTATAAGCTTGTAGGGCTTCTTTTGGTTTATTCAATGCCATATAAAGATCAGCTAATAGTTCGTCAGCTGGTATTATTTCTCCAGGCGTAACAGCTGCTTTAGATGTTTTACTTTCTAAATCAGATGCTAACTTCATAAACTCAACAGCTTTTTTAGAATTTCCTTTTGAATATTCTATCCATCCTCTAATAGCTTCAATTTGAATGGTTACTTGACCACTTTCATAAGTATTCTTAGCTTCATTTAGTTTGTCTCTAAGAACTATTAAAGATTTTAATTCTTGTTCTGCAGCAGATGAATTTCCATTGTTTGCGTAGCCTAATGCTCTAGAAAAGTGTAGCATTGCTTTTGGCCAATGAGCTTTATCCCAATCTAATTTGGTCTTTGGTAATTGAAGTTGAGTTGCTAATTCCCAATTTTTATTTTCTATAGCTAATCTTGCAGGAACCGCTATTAAAGCATAAGCAGAAGCAAAATGATCAGTAGGAAAAATCTGTTTTATCTCTTGCATTTTATCCATTTCTATTTGTGCTTTTTCATTGTCACCAAGTTGTAAATATGCATATACTAGATAATCTAAAGCATGTATTTCACTAACCCAATTTGCATCAGGATTCACAGATTCGGCATAACAAACTGCAGACTCTGCAGAATCAATATTAGAAGTTATAGACTCTTTCCACAATCCCAATCTTGTAAAAATATGAGATGGCATATGTTGAGCATGTGCTGATGATGGTGCAATTACTGCATATTTACGGGCAGTTGTAAGGGCCATGTGAGCAAGTTCGGGAGAATCATAATTATGAATTATATAATGAGCAATTCCAGGATGGTTAGGGTATTTTTCAAATAATTTTTCTAATATTTCCCCTGATTTTTTTTGTTTAGCGTAAGTTTTGTCATTTAAATCAGCGGCAGCAAGTATTGAAAGAGAATAAAAAACTGCTGTCTCTACATCATCAGGATATTTGTAATACAACTCTTCCATCTTACTCTCATAATTAAGTTTTCTAGTTTGTGTATCCAAATTTTGCCAATTTTTAAAATAAATACTTACAGCGTCGATATAATCCATTTCACGTTCATTATTAGGACTTAGTGTTTTAGCAATTTTCAATAGTTCTTCACCACGTTTTAGAGATTTTGGATTTTGTTTAAATGATAATGGATGATTTAAAATACTCATCGCGGTTCCCCAATATGCCATTAGGCACTCTGGATCATTATCAAGAATACTGACAAAAACTTTTTCTGCTTCAGCATATTCAAAAGAATGGATTAAAGTTAAACCCAGATTAAAAGTTTCTCTTAGATCATACCTGCATGAGAGTGAAAAATTAACTTCACCAAAATTCGGATCTCCACATAATAATAAATCACCTCTATTTAATTCTATATTATCAAAAGTTGGCAATTGTGAAACATTGGAATTTTTGTTATTACAAGATGAAAAGCATAATAATAAGCTAAAACTTAATAAAATTTTAAATTTAAGAGTCATAGTTGTTTAATTGATTGAACAGTGCAAATTACAGATTTAAAATAAAATTAAAAAAAAATTATAATTATTTAAC
>JAQBUY010000147.1 GCA_027623775.1 Pseudomonadota bacterium | reverse complement strand
CCACCCCGTTTATTAGTAATTTCCCAACTAGATTTAAAGTAAGTAAACTTTCTATCAGACCTATAGCTGATAATATTAATGCATAAGGTAATATAATGAGAAAAGTTTCTAAGTTTAAGGGGACCAGAGGGATTGAAAATGTAGGCAATCCACCAGCTACACTTGCCAAATCTCCAACCCTAGGAATAGGGACATCAAAAAATATAACTAAAGTTGTTGTCGCTAATATAGCAACAAGTGTTGCTGGAAATAATTTTGTAATTTTTGGTAAAAGCCAAATCACTAGCATTGTCAAAACAACAAAACCAAGAGAATAAATTAATGTATCCCCTGACATCCAAACAGATTCTCCATTAGAATTAAGTTTTTTAAATTGACTTAATTGAGAGAGTCCGATGACTACCGCTTATCCATTCACAAAACCCATCCTGACTGGTTGAGGTACCATTCTGATAAATTTTCCTAATTTAAAAATCCCCGCTAATATCTGAATAACTCCCATAAGTACCACCGTTGCGAATAAATATTGTGATCCATGATCAATAACTAAAGATACCATCACAACAGCTAAAGCGCCTGTAGCAACCGATATCATACCGGGACGACCTCCAATTAAAGCCGTAATTAATCCAACTAAGAATGCAGCATAAAGCCCTGATAAAGGAGCCACTCCTGCTACAAAAGCAAACGCAATAGCCTCAGGAACTAAGGCAAGAGCGACCGTTAATCCTGATAATATCTCTATTCTAAATAATGAAAAAGATGCTCCCTCTTTCAGGAGATAATCATTGCCTAAAGATTTTGCAAAAGTTGCAATTGTAGTATTTTTCAAATTATGTCCTTATAAGATTATTAACTTTTTTAAATGGAAAGAAAAATCATGAATTTTTAATATTTGTACCCATAAAACAATAAAATGGATAGTTAATTATTTATTAAAATTATTTTTATTTTTAAATCTCAGAAATTGCTCTTAATCTTTCGTAAATTAATCTAGTCCTTACACCTATATCTAAAAATGGCTGAGGAGGTAAAAAAGTAGGTTTATTTCTTGTTTCGATAACTTGAATTTCTGTTGTATTTTCATTACTTGCTTTTATAGCTATTTGTTCACCGAATAAAGTACCGACACCTATACCAGAACCATTATAACACCCAGCTACAAAAATATTAGAATCTATTTTTTCAAAAATTTGAGAACCATTTCTTGTTCTTGAAACTACACCAGACCAACTTGAATCTATTAAATGATCAGGCAATTGAGGAAATCTTTTTTTAATACCTAACTGATGTTTACCCACCCTTTTTTTTAAATCTGAGACTCTCATTCCAAAAGGACTATAAACCTCAGCAGTATTTCTTATTAAAATTCTTCTATCTTTAGTCATTCTTACCGTTGCCCCTAAATGCCTAACTGGTAATACTCCCCACTCTTTTGGAGATCCAATAGAATTGAATTCTTTCTCAGTTAATTGTCTTGTCATGCTTGCGGTTAATGTAATTGGAAAATTATAATTTTTTTTTATATTTAATGATCTTAAAAATGCATTGGTGCAGAAGATAATTTTTTTTGAGTTTATTTTTCCATTCTTAAAATTACAAGAAATAGAATCTTTATTTTTTACCGATTTTAATAATTTTGAATTTTCATATAATTTAATATTAGGAGGGAGAACTTCAATCATTGCTCTAACTAATTTACCTGGATGGAGTAAAATTCCACCTGAAGTATAAAGAGCTATTTGATAAAAGTTTGTACCTAGTTTTTTTTTTAATTCGTATTGATTCAAAATCTTAAATTCAAAATCTAATTTAGATAAGGTATCTGCAAAATTATTTAAGGTTTTTTTATCTGTTGTTTTTGATGAGGCAAAATATTTACCCGCCTCATTCCAATCACAATCAACTTGATATTTTTCAATAAAATTTTTAACAGATTTAATTCCTAACTGATAAATATCAGATTTTTTTTTATAGTTATTCAAATTCTTATTAGATGAGAAGCCATCATTAAGCGTTGTATCAACTAAGTAACCTGAATTCCTACCGCTAGCACCTTCTCCTGCTAACTGGGAATCAACTAAAATTATTTTTTGATTAGGGTGTAATTCTGCTAATTTTCTAGCAGCAGATAATCCCGTATAACCTGCTCCTATAATTAACCAATCACAATGCTGATTTCCATTAAGAGAGTTAATATTTAATCTTGGGGAAAGATCGTTAATCCAGGAGCAACTTTGATCATTTGTAATATCCATACTATAATAAAGAAATTTATTTTATAAATTTACTTAAATCGGGTTTAAAGTAATTTGGTCCCTTCATTACTTTACCAGCATCATTATAAATTGGTTTACCGTCTTCTCCTAATTTACTCATATTGGAATTTTGAACTTCTTGAAAACAGGAATCCAGATCAATTCCAAAAGCATGTCCCGCTCCATAAGTAACATAAAGTATATCTGTTAAAGCATCAGTTACTTCTAATAAATTATTATTATCCATAGCTTCTTTTAATTCATCAAGTTCTTCCTTAATCAGGTCAAATCTCAATTTATTAATTTTCTCAGAACTCAAAGAGGGCTTTAGCTTAACTTCCTGGCCAAAAATTTCCATAAATTCTTGAACTTTCTTAAAATTTGTCATCATGTCCCCATAAAATTTTTATATTAAAATATAATATATTTAACTTTTGAATGCAAATACCTACCTAAATTAAATAATTATTCACAATTTTTTTTAAGCATAGGTTTTTTCCTACACTTAAACGTCTATAATAA
>JAQBUY010000146.1 GCA_027623775.1 Pseudomonadota bacterium | reverse complement strand
TATATCCCCAAGATCTTATCAGAGAAAAATTATTCAACTCTGGTCCATTGTTTTTCTGATCATTCTGAATATCAAATTAACTACTAATTTAAAATTATCTCTTTTATATAATAAAAATAATTACCTTGTTGTTTGTAACCACATCTCCTGGCTTGATATTATTGTACTAAACTCTCTTTATCCTATTAGTTTTGTTGCTAAGGATGATATTAAGAATTGGCCTATTATTAACATATTGGCCATAGCCTCTAATACTATATTTATTAATCGAACTTCTATTACTGCGGTCAAACAAATAACAGCTAATGTTGAAAAAATGCTTAGCCTTACAAGTGTCTGTATTTTTCCAGAGGGTACCTCAACAAATGGGACTATTGTATTACCTTTTAAATCTAACTTATTTCAAGCCGCAGTTGATAGTAAAAAAAATGTCCTTCCAATTGCAATTAAATATCGTAAGGATAACTTCCCATCATTAGCTCCTGCTTATTATGGTGATGTATCATTAATGCAGTCTATACTTAGTGTAGTTGGTGAAAGCTGTATTAATGCGGAATTAACTATTCTTCCACATATTAATAATTCTTCTGATCGAAAAATATTATCAAAAAAATCATTTGATGCTATACAAATGATTATTTTACAATAATTCTATATATGCTCTCTGCTTTCTCTAGTGAGAGGGATTCCTTCATAATTCCAAATTTAATAAATGGGTATTGATTGATCCATTCTTCATTTATTACCAATAGTACTTTTCCATCTTTTTGATCTACTATGATTTCAGGAATTTCAATATCTGTACGTTTTTTAAAAAAAATGAAGCTTAGCCGTATACAAATAAGAGATGCCCAATCTAAATAGCATGCTGATAGATTCATTTTATCAAGCCTGCTGCGATGACATAAAACTAGACTGGCAAGTCGTGCTTGATCACTTTTACTAAATGCAGTTAACTCTTTATTTGAGATAATATAGCTTGAATGTTGCTGATATTGTCGGTAATTGACAACAAGGCCAATCTCATGAAGCAGGCAGGCCCACTCCAGAATTTTCTTTGAGTTTTTGTAATTGTCATCCTTCTTTGACTTTATAGTCTTATAAAGCTGATTGCAAAAATCAATCATTCGGTATGCTTGAATCTTATCGACCGAAAATTGATCTACCCAATCTATTACCTCTTGATGTCTTCTATCACTTTTTTTATCATACCCATTAGAAGGTGTAATTCTTTTAAGCGACCCAATGAACTGCTCGCCTTTATTCACCATTTTGTTTAGTATGGCTTCGTGAAGTGCGCCATAAATAATTGCAGACTCAGATACCTCCATTGATTCAATATTAAATTCCTTAAATATTGCTATCAACACTGAAATTCCCCCAGCAATTACTGGCCTTCTCTCTGACTTTAAGCCTGAAATTTTAAAATTATCAATTGTTTTAGCTTCAATTAAATTTTGTTTAATTGCTTCTAGGCCTACTAAAGTAATTAGCCCGCCTAAATCCTTTACTGGGAGAATAGGATTGTCATTTAGATGGTTTGCTGAGATCATATCAGCGATTGCACGACATGTGCCTGATGAACCTACTACTTGGTTCCAATTTAGTTGTTTATATTTTTTACTGACAGATCTTATTATTTCAAGTGAATCGTTAATTGCAGCATCCATGGTTTTTTGATCAACCTTGCCATTACTAAAAAATTTTTTATTAGTAGTTACACATCCAAGCTGTAATGAGTCGTATATTTTTATTTTATCGCTCTTACCAACAATTAGCTCAGTTGAGCTTCCGCCAATATCAATGACGAAACGGTTGTCATCGCAAACTGGTGACACATGCTCGGCCCCAGTGAAGACTAGCCTAGCTTCATCTTCGCCAGAGATCACATTAATAGGAAAGCCTAGTAATTTTTCACCCTCTTGTATTAAAAATTTTGCATTTTTTGCAATCCGAAATGTGTTGGTTGCAATTACACACACATTTTTTTTAGGAAAATTTTGAATTCTATCGCCAAATCTCATAAGAGTATTAAGCGCTTTATTTATTGTCTCATCATCTAATTTATTTTCGTCACTCAATCCATTTGCTAGTCTTACTGTCGACTTTATCGTGTCTATTTCTTGAAGATGAAATGAACCCTGATGCTCTTTTACTCTAGCAATCATTAATTTGAAACTATTAGAGCCTAAATCGATTCCAGCAACTAGTTGATCCGGTATCTTTGATGAATCTTTCATCTTATTATCTTATCTAAAAATTAAAATTTTGTTAAATGTATACTACATCAATCAAATTTTATCTTTATGACATTCTTTCTATTTTTTTAATTGTCATCAAATTGTCATCAAATTGTCATCAAATTAACCTATACAATAGTATATGACAAAGAATAGTCCTCATTACTACCAAAATAGAGAGTTAAGTCTGCTCAACTTTAATACGCGAGTACTTTCGTTGGCTGAAAGTAAAGACACCCCTTTAGTCGAACGTTTTAAATTTGCATGTATTGTTAGTAGTAATCTTGATGAGTTTTATGAAATTCGCTATGCCTCACTTTTAGAGCTACATAATAATAGTAAAACAACTCATACAGCAGATGGATTTTTAATTACTGAACTGCTTAGTTCAATCGGGATACGAACAAAGCTATTAAATGATAGGATCCAAAAATTAATTTATAAGGATATTATTCCAAAATTAGAGAAAGAAAATATTATCCTTATCACGGATAATAAGTGGCCTACTCATCTAGATAATTGGACGCTCAATGTCTTTAAAAATCGAATAGA
>JAQBUY010000145.1 GCA_027623775.1 Pseudomonadota bacterium | reverse complement strand
GTATATTAATGAGAATATATTTAAAAATATTAATAGTTTATCAGTTGTGAGATATTTAAATAAATACCTTATTAAGAATACTGCTTCTTATAGTAAGCATTTTACTAATAATAAAATAAATAAAGTCGATGTAATTTGCTTAAATAAGGATTTCTCTTTAAAAATAATGCACGATAGTTTAATTAAAAATATAAACTATGGAGAAATAAGTTGACTATACTAATAGATATTGGAAATACTTCAATTAAAAAATGCAGACTAAAGAATGGTAAATTTTTATCTCGACAGCATATTGATTATTCAAAAGAAAATACTCAAAAAATAATTAATTTTTTTGAAAAAGACTTTAAAAATAATGAAAGTTTTTTATTGTGCTCAGTTGTTCCAGAAATTTCTAAGTTAATTACTAAAAATTTAAATAAGAGATCATTAAATTTTGATATCATAAATAAACTTTTTCTAAAAAGTATGATTGATAATAAAGTTAATATTAATGAGCTGGGTTCTGATAGAATTATTAATTATCTCGGCTTAAAGTCTGAATATTCAAAAACAAAAGATTTTTTGATTATAGATTTCGGTACAGCTACAACTATAGATATTATTATTAATAATATCTATCTTGGTGGTGTTATACTTCCTGGTTTAAACACTTCTTATGAAAATCTAATTAAATCAGCCTCTCTTTTAAATGATTTTGAAATTAAATTTACTAAATTAGTTTATGGAACTAATACCAAAAATGCTTTACTGTCAGGTTCTTTTAACGGATATTCTCATATGATTAATGGACACATAAAACAATTTCAAAAATTCTTTAATAAGAAGTTTAAAAAAATAGTAACAGGTGGTTATGGTATAATTTTTACTAAAAATTCAACAACTCTAGATTATGAAAAAGATTTAACTTTTAAAGGTTTAAAGTATTATAACGAAAATTATCTATGAAATTATCAGATCATTTAAATAATAAAAAAAAGGACTTTTTTCTATCGATAGGTGGCATTGGTGAAATTGGTGGCAATAATTACCTATATTCTTTTGGTGGAGAACAATTAATAATTGACGCTGGTATATCTTTTGCTGGTGATGATTTACCTGGTATTGATATCAGCATTCCTGATCCATCTTATTTTTTAGATAAAGATATAAATCCAAAAGCTCTTATTATTACTCATGCTCATGAGGATCATGTGGGGGGGTTGGAATACTATTTTGATAAAATTAACTTTACAATATTTTGTACCGAATTTACATTTGCTTATATTAGACACAAGTTTAGTAGAGTAAAAAATTTCGAAAATAAATTTCAAATCATTAAACCCTATCAAGAGATTAAATTTGAAAATTTTTCTTTTCTTTTAATTTCTACAACGCACTCAATCCCTGATCCTAGTGGAGTTTTAATAAAATCAAAAAATGGAAATATTTATCATACTGGTGATTGGAAAATTGACCCTAAGCCAGTGGTTGGAAAAAAATTTGATATAAAAAATTATGAAATTTTAAAAGAAAATCAAGTTGATCTTTTGGTTGGAGATTCAACAAATGCAAATGTAACCGTTTCCTCTAGATCAGAATCTGAATTGGGAAAAAGTTTTGATAAACTATTTAAACAATTAAAAGGAAGAGTCGTTGTTACTTGTTTTTCATCAAACATCGCAAGATTAAAAACTATAATCACTACTGCTCAATCATTAAATAAATCTATTTTTGTAATTGGTAGAAGTGTAAAGCGTGCCGTTCAAACAGCTATTGAACAAGGACTTATTGATAATTTTGAAATTATTAATGAAAAGCGTTTTAAGGAATTTAAAAAAGATAATACTATTTTAATTTGTACGGGTAGCCAGGGTGAGAAAAATTCAGCTCTTATGAAAATTGCAAGTGATATACATAATAATATAAGTTTAAGTAAGAAAGATAATGTTATTTTTTCTTCTAAAGAAATACCTGGTAATGAGAAATCAATATCCTTTTTAAAAAATTCTTTCGCATCTATGGGTTTAAAAATTATTGATGATCAAGATGAGTTCATTCATGTTTCTGGCCATCCAAGTAAAACTGAAATTATCGAATTTTATAAATATGTTAAGCCATTATCTTTTATACCAATGCATGGTGAATATATGCATCTAACTGCTCATATGGAAATTGCCCATAATTTAGGTATAACAAATTCATTAATATCTATGAGCGGTGATTTATGTGAGCTAGATTTAAAAAATAAAAAACATAAATTAATTGACAAGTTTATTGTTTCAAAATTACCTATTGTGCAAAATAAAATTATACAAGATTCATTATTTCTTAATGAACGTTCAAAAATGATCTTTAATGGTGCTGCAAGCATATATCTTATTATTAATAAGAAATTAGAAATCATTGATATGAGTATAAAAAGAAAAGGTTTTCCTTTTGATGATACGTCTGATCTTTTAACAAATGAAATTAAAGAAAACCTCCTAAATAAATTATTATTTTTAAAGGGCGATTTAGACGAACTTTTATTAAACGAATTTTTACTAGATCTAACTAAAAAAGCATTTGGAAAATTTTATGGCTTAAAGCCAGAAATCATGACACATACCTCTATAATATGAGGTTTATTTTTTTCTTATTTATAATTTGGTGGGTAATTTTTATGATAATTTTACCTATTAAAAGACGAAATTTTGAAAAGGGTATACCTGGTCAATCTTACTTGTTAATTAAGGCTTTTGTTGCGTTATTTGCTTCATTAATTATTTCTTTTATATTAATTAATAATGAGGCATTCTTACTTAACTTAATTAAATGAAATTTTCTAACTTTATAA
>JAQBUY010000021.1 GCA_027623775.1 Pseudomonadota bacterium | reverse complement strand
AATACTTTTTTATTAAAAAAAATAGTTGGTTTGTTATTTATTTTGATAAGTATAGCATTAATAATTAATTTATTTTTATGAATCCTTATCTAATTACAATTGACAAGATATTTAAAAGATATCCTGATGTAGTGGCTAATAACAATGTCTCTTTCAACATAAGAAAAGGTAAAATTCATGCTCTATTAGGTGAAAATGGAGCTGGAAAATCTACAATTGTTAAAATTTTATATGGGTTAGTGACTCCTGACTCAGGGAGTATTTTATTAAATAACCGTGTGATAAAATTTAAAACACCCTCAGAAGCAAGATCCAATGGTATTGGAATGGTTTTTCAGCACTTTTCTTTATTTGAATCTTTAACTGTTTCTGAAAATTTAATTTTAGGTCTTGAGGAAAGAATATCTTTTAAAAAATTGAAAGAAAAAGCAATAGAAATTTCAAAAAAGTATGATTTGTTGTTAGATTTAGACTCCCCTATTAGTAATTTATCAGCAGGTGAAAAACAAAGTGTAGAAATTGTTAGAGCTCTTTTGCAAGAACCAAAAATTTTAATAATGGATGAACCTACATCTGTTTTAACCCCTATTGAGTCAGAAGTATTATTTAAAAATTTAAAAAAGCTAACGGACGAAGGTAAAACCATTTTGTATATAACTCATAAATTAGATGAGGTTATAAAAAATTGTGATGAAGTGACTATCATGAGAAATGGAAATGTTATTACGACATGTAGCGCGGAAGGAGAAACAAAAGAAACATTAGCAATAAAAATGCTTGGCTATAGAGTCAATTCACCCATAACTGATTACAGCTCAATTAATGAAGAAGTGTTATTTCAAGCTATCAATTTATCTAAATCATTCAATGATCCATTTTTAACAGATTTAAAAAATGTTTCTTTCAATGTAAGGCGAGGAGAAATTTTTGGTATTGCTGGTGTAGCTGGTAATGGACAAAAAGAACTTATGGAATTATTGACAGGAGAAAACATAACCAATACCCAAGGAAAAATAATTTTTGAGAATGAAGAAATTACAAAATTATCAACTAAGAATAGAAGGAAATTATCTATTGGTTTTGTTCCGGAAGATAGACTTGGTCATAGTGCGGTTCCTGAACTTTCTTTAAGTGAAAATATATTACTAAGTCAATTTTTGGGAAATGATTTTTCAAAAATGGGAATATTGAATTTTAAAAAAATAGATTTATATACAAAAAATTTGATTAAAAAATTTAACGTCAAAAGTCCAAGTGAAAAAGTTTTTGCTAAGAATTTATCTGGAGGTAATTTACAAAAATTTGTTATTGGAAGAGAGGTAAATTCTAAACCTAAACTGCTCATTATCTTTCAACCTACTTGGGGAGTTGATACAGGAGCTGAGTCTTTTATTAGACAATCTTTAATTAAATTATCAAAAGAAGGAAGTTCTTTGATTATAATTTCTCAAGATTTAGATGAACTGATAGAAATTACGCATCATATTTCTGTAATTTCTAATGGCATTCTATCAAAACCTTTAGAGACAAAAAATTTAGATATAAAAAAACTTGGAATGATGATGGGAGGAAGTATTGATTAGTATAGTTCCTAGAGGAAGTAGTTCTCAATTAATGTTCATACTCGCTCCTATTTTTGCAATTTTTCTTACTTTATTTTTTGGCGCAATTATTTTTGCTTTTATGGGATATAGCCCGTTTGCAGCTCTTAAAATTTTTTTCATATCCCCTATTTCTAATGCATACGGCTTATCAGAACTTCTTGTCAAAGCCACTCCCCTAGCCTTAATAGCAGTGGGTTTGTCATTTTGTTTTAAAAATAATATTTACAATATTGGAGCTGAAGGACAGCTTACTATGGGTGCAATTTTTGGAGGTGGAGTTGGTATATTATTTTATGATGTAAATTCTTTTTTAATTTTACCAATGATGATTATTGCAGGTGGTATCGGTGGCGCTTTATGGGCTTCAATACTTGCTTTATTAAAAATAAAATTTAATACAAATGAAATTTTAACAAGTCTAATGTTAGCTTACATAGCATTACTTATTTTAGATTATTTAGTTGTTGGGCCTTGGAGAGATCCTGATGGTTTTAATTTTCCAAAAACAAGATCTTTTGGTGAGTCAGGAAGAATGCCGATACTTTTCGATGGTTTAAGGGTTCACTTTGGATTAATTATTACCTTAATTCTTTTGGCTTTATCTTGGTTTGTATATTCAAAGACAATGTTCGGATACCAATTAAAAGTTTCCGGTTACAGTCCTAAGGCAGCAAGATTTGCTGGTTTTAATAAAAATTTCTTAATTTTTTCTGCCTTTGCTATTAGTGGTGCTTTTGCTGGTATAGCTGGTATTGGGGAAGTTTCTGGACCAATCGGGTTACTCTATAGGGATATTTCGCCTAACTATGGATTTACTGCAATTATTGTGTGTTTTCTTGGTAGATTACACCCAGTAGGAATAATATTTGCTTCTCTTATTATAGCATTGACTTATTTAGGTGCTGAGGATGCTCAACTATTCTTACAAATTCCTGCTTCAGTAGGATTTGTGTTTCAGGGACTTGTATTGTTTTTTTTATTAGGAACAGATTTACTTGTAAATTTTAAATTGAGGTTAAATACACTTAATGGATAGCGCTATGATCATAGGAATTATTAATATTATTATAATAGGAACTACTCCTCTTATTTTTGCTGCAATCGGTGAACTTGTTGCTGAGAAATCAGGTGTTCTCAACTTAGGTCTTGAGGGAATGATGCTAGTTGGTGCTGTATCAGCTTTTGTAACTTTAGTAATAACGGGTAGTTATTTTATGGCTTTAATTGTTTCTTTAATCTCAGGTTTATTAATGTCAGGTTTTTTTGCTTTTTTAGTTCTGTATTTAATAGCTAATCAAGTTGCTTCCGGATTAGCTCTTACGATTTTTGGAATTGGAATTAGTTCAATGATTGGAAAAAATTATATTGGTACGCCTATAGAAGGTTTAAGTCCTTATTTTTTTGTGATTATGTCTTTTGTTATTGTGATTTTAGTTGGATATTTTTTTAAAAAAACAAAAACTGGACTTATAATCAAAGCAGTTGGTGAGTCTCATAATTCTGCTCATTCATTAGGTTTTAATGTAATAAAAATTCGTTTTTTATCTATCCTGTTTGGTGGAGCGATGAGCGCCTTGGCTGGTTTTTATATATCTATTTGCTACGCACCAATGTGGCAAGAAGGAATGATAGCTGGTCGAGGTTGGATAGCATTAGCTTTGGTTGTATTTGCAACTTGGAATCCTGAAAGAGTATTATTGGGAGCTTATATTTTTGGCGGAGTAGCGATTATTCAAATGAATTTACAAGCCTTTGGCGTTAAATTTCCAGGTCAATTTTTTAACATGATGCCCTATTTAGTAACTATTATTGTTTTAGTGATCATTTCAGGGAATAAATTAAGAATTAAATTATCTGCACCAGCTTGTCTGACAATACCATTCAATAAAAATCAATAGGTTATCCACTTTTTTCTAATTTTAACCCTTTAGTATTCATTTCATTAAAATATAAATAATATCAGGTATTTACATATTGAGTATGAGAGAAAGAGAATTGTTTTTAATTTTTAAAAGCTTAGATTTCTTGAATATTTTAAAAAAGGATAAATTATGACAAAACAACTAAAATTAATATTATCCCTAGTACTATTGGCTGTAATTATTGTTGGTGGCTATTTTGTTGCAACAAATAAATCAGGAGTAGAATCTAGTGATGAGAAGAAAATTGGATTTATTTACATAGGCCCTCCAGGAGATCATGGTTGGACTTATATGCATGATCAAGGAAGACAGTTTATGGAAAAAGAACTGGGAAGCTCCATATCTACAACCTATATCGAAGGTGTTCCTGAAAATGCTGATGCAGTCAGAGCAATTAGAAAACTGGCTGAATCAGGTCACGATTTAATCTTTACTACATCTTTTAATTATATGGATCAAACTTTAGAAGTAGCTAAAGAATTTCCTGATGTAAAATTTGAACATGCTACTGGATTTAAAAGAACAGATAATGTTTCAACATATGCCGCAAGATTTTATGAAGGAAGAACTGTTATAGGTCATATTGCTGGTAAAATGACAAAATCTAATACTATTGGATATATTGCATCATTCCCAATTCCTGAAGTTATAAGAGGTATAAATGCATTTTATTTAGCGGCATCTAAAGTTAATCCTGATGTTAAAATAAAAATTATTTGGGTTTATACTTGGTATGATCCAGGCAAAGAAGCTGATGCAGCAAATACCTTAATTAATCAAGGTGCCGATATTATTGTTCAACACACAGATACATTTGCTCCATGTCAGGCAGCGGAAAAAGCTGGAGTTCTAGCTTTTGGTCAAGCATCAAACCAAGAAGATTTTTGTCCAAATGCTCATATGACATCTATTGAAGATGTTTGGGGTGATTACTATACAGCAAGAGCAAAAGCTATAGTTGAAGGTAATTGGACGTCTACTGATACTTGGGGCGGAATGGATACAGGTATGGTAAAAATGTCTCCTTATAATGAGAAAATTCTCTCAGCAGAATTAATTGCAGAAGCTAAAGCTTTAGAAGAATCAATTAAAGATGGAAGCACTCACTCATTTGCAGGACCAATTTACAATCAAGCAGGCGAATTGGTAGTTGCAGAAGGTTCTGTAGCTGATGATGGTATGCTAGCTGGAATGATGTTTTATGTTCAAGGCATAGAAGATCAGGTGCCTCAATAATAATTAATTTATTAGTGCTCTGCTTATTGACAGGGCACTAAATAATCTTAATTTAAAGTCATGTCAGATATATTTATTTCAAATGAAGAATATAATTCAAAAATTGAACAACTAGCTATTAAAATTCATAATGATGGCTGGGATTTTAATCAAATAATTTGTATAGCAAAAGGCGGATTAAGAGTTGGTGACGTATTAGCTAGAATATTTGATGTTCCTTTAGCAATACTATCAGTGGAATCCTATAAGGGAGAAGAAGTAAAAAACAAACGTGGCTCTATTACTTTTTCAAGAGATTTAGCAAAAACAACTCCTAATATTGGCTCTAAAGCAATTTTAGTTGATGATTTAGCTGACTCAGGAGTAACTCTTCATAAAAGCAAAAAATGGTTAGAGCATTTTTATGGTTTTTATTTTGACGAACCTATGAGAACAGCGGTTTTATTTTATAAAGAAGTTTCTACTTTTCAGCCTGACTATTATGTAGATCGCTATAAAGATTCACCTTGGATTCATATGCCTTTTGAAAGATATGAAGAAAAAGGCATTATTGAAAAATTAATAAAAGAAAACCAATCTTAAAAAAAATTATTCTGATGATTTATGATGTTTTTTTCGTTCATTAGCATCTAAATATTTTTTTCTCAATCTTAAGCTTAAAGGTGTCACTTCTAACAATTCATCTGGATTGATATAAGTCATCATTTCTTCTAAAGACATAAGTTTAGGAGGGGATAAGGTAACAGCATCATCAGTTCCTGACGCTCTAACATTAGTTAATTGTTTTCCCTTTAAGACATTAATCTCAAGATCATTATCACGATTATGTTCACCTACAATCATACCAGTATAAACAGGAGAATTATGTTCTACAAACATGATACCTCTTTCTTGTAATTTCCAAATAGCGTAGGCAACTGCTTTACCAGTCCCGGTAGATATTAAAGCTCCGCTTCTTCTACCAGTAATATCTCCCTTAAACGCACCATAGGAATGAAAAACTCTATTAAGCACTCCTGTACCTCTAGTCTCAGTTAAAAATTTATTTTGATAGCCTATAAGACCTCTAGAAGGTGCTATAAAAATAATTCTAGTTTTACCCGCACCAGCTGCTCTCATATCAGTCATCTCACATTTTCTTTGATTCATTCCATCTATAACTGAACTTGAAAATTCTTCATCAACATCAATGGTGACTTCTTCAAAAGGTTCGGTTTTCTTTCCATTTTCATCTTCTTGAAAAAGCACTTTGGGTCTAGATACTATAATTTCAAAACCTTCTCTTCTCATAGTTTCGATAAGAACACCAAGTTGAAGTTCTCCTCTACCACCAATTTCAAATGCATCTTTATTAGAATTCTCATTGAATGTAATGGCAACATTAGTTTCTGCTTCAGCTAAAAGTCTATTTCTAATAACAGTTGATGTAACTTTTTTACCTTCCGTGCCAGCAAATGGTGAATCATTTACCATAATCGTAACTGACATTGTTGGAGGATCAATTGGAGTAGATGGAATTGGGTCTTTAACTTCAGGTGAACAAATTGTATCTGCAACTGATGCATTTGTTAAACCGGCAATACAAACGATATCTCCAGTATTGACTTCTTCAACAACAATTTTTTTAGTTCCTTCAAATTTTAATAATTTTGTAAGTCTTCCTGTCTCAATAATTTTTCCATCCAAATTTAAGGCATGAACTAGGTCATTAATTTTAGCTGAACCTTGCTCAACCCTACCAATCAAACATCTACCAATATAAGGATCTGATTGAAGGAGAGTGGCTAACATAGCAAAGGGCTTAGAAATATCTACAGTAGGTTTAGGAACGTGTGTGAGAACTAAATCTAGTAAGGGAGATAAATTTTTTCGATCATCTTCTAATTCATTCACACACCAACCATTTCTTCCTGAGGCATATAAAATTGGAAAATCTAATTGTTCGTTAGAGGCATCTAAGGAAACGAATAAATCAAAAACTTCATTAACTACCTCTTCAGGTCTACTATCAGATTTATCAATTTTATTAATAATAACTATAGGTCTTAGGCCCTGCTTAAGTGCTTTTCCTAATACAAATTTTGTTTGCGGCATTGGTCCTTCAGAAGCATCAGTTAGAAGTATAACTCCATCTGCCATCTGTAAGACTCTCTCGACTTCACCACCAAAATCAGCATGACCTGGGGTATCTATAATATTAATTCTTGTTCCATTCCAAATAACTGAAGTTGGTTTTGCTAAAATTGTAATCCCTCGTTCTTTTTCTAAATCATTAGAATCCATCATTCTTTCTGATATTTCTTGATTGTCTCTAAACATACCACTTTGTTTCATGATATTATCTATAAGTGTTGTTTTACCGTGATCAACGTGGGCAATAATAGCTATATTACGAATTTCTTGTACTGACATATGTTTTTAAAATCTCTTTTCTAATTTTTGTTTAATAGTTTGTTTTTGGCTTCTGTGATTAAGTTCGATAAATAATTGTTACCATCTTTATCAGGATGAAACTTCTTCATCAAGCTATAATATGCTTTTTTTATATCTTCATTTGAGGCGTCTTTCTCGAGGCCTAAGATAGAATGAGCATTAATTTCAGTTAATTCATAGTTATTTGGAGATTGGTTTTGAGAAAATCCCGATTGAGCTAAAATCATTTTTAATAAATTATAGCCCTTAAGGTCATTTTTATTTAATTCATCCATCAAAAGATCTTTGTTTTTTTGAGAAAGTGAAGAAAACCCCATCCCCTTAAAAGAGCCATTTATAATTTTGATATCGACTGACTTTGAATTTAAATCAATTTTAAAATTCAAATAAGATGTAGAAAAATTTGGACTAAATTTTTTACCAAAAGAAGAACGTGTAAAAAGATTAAAAATACTTAATAGTCCTGTAATTTTTCTAAAAAATAATAATGCAGGAGCAAGAGCTACAGGTAGAAAATTTAATTTACCAGTAAATATTAAAAAAAGACCAATTATTATTATAAATGATATAATCATATTTCTTTTATTTTTAGGACTTAATTTACTGCCGAATAAAAAATAAAAAATTAAAAGAAAGCAAAATAACATTATAAGAATTTTACCCATTAATTTTGAGAGATATTTGTTTTAAGCGTTGAGTTCTACCACAACCTTTTTTGTAATAGTTATATCGAATAGGATTTTTCATATAATAATCTTGGTGGTAATCTTCGGCTTTATAAAATTTATCAAAATCTATGAGCAAGGTTTTAACTTTTTGATTATATGAATTTTCTATTATCGAAATATATTTATTACTTAAATTTCTAATTTTTTGACTACTAACAAAAATTGCACTTTGGTAATGATATCCCTTATCACAAAATTGTCCGTTACCATCAAATGGGTCAATGTTTTGAAAAAAAATATTAAAGATCTGATCTGTATTTATAATCTTATCTTCATAAATAATTTCTAAGGACTCTATGTGACCCGTATCACCCCAAGAAACATCTTTATACGTAGGGTTAATTGTATGACCTCCAGAATAACCAGATATTGCAGATATAACGCCTTTTTCATCTTGAAAAGCTTCCTCAAGGCACCAAAAACAACCACCGGCTAAATAAATTTTCTGTTCTTCGGAATAAGAGTTATGAAAAATAAAAATAAAAAATAAGAAGAATATAATTTTCATAATTAAATCGCTTTTATATATTCATTTCTTAATAATAATGAAATTGGACCAGATTTTCCTTTAGCAATTTTTTTTCCATCAATTTTAACAATTGGCATAACAAAATTAGAGGCATTAGTCATAAAGACCTCATCAGAGTTAAATAATAATTTTTTTTTAAAAATCTTTTCCTCAAAAATAAGTCCGTTTTTTTGAATAATACTTATCAATTTATATCTTGTACATCCGTTTAATATTTTTTCTGTTAGAGGGTGAGTAATGCATTTTTTACCTTTAATAATCCAAATACTTGAAGAATTACCCTCTGTAATATTATTATTGCTATCAAATAGGATAGCCTCATGACATTTCATGTCTTTAGCTTTGTTAACTGCTATTACATTAGCTAACAAAGAAATACTTTTAATATCAGGCCTGAGCCATCTTATGTCTGGGTATGTAATAACAGGAACACCTTTTAATGAAAGTTGATCGTTAAGTTTTAAATTTTTATAGATAGAGTAAATAATAATATTTGGCTTTAAGTTACTCGTATATTTATGATCTCTTGGGTTTTGATTGCCCCTAGTGATTTGAATGTAAATTATACCATTTTCTAATTTATCTTTTTTTTGAATTGTATTAGCTATTTTCAAAATTTCTTCAGAAGACAATTTAATTTTAATTTTAATCTCTCCAAGTGACCTTTTTAATCTTTTGAGATGGAGGTCAATATCAATGAATTTACCATCATAAACACCAATTACTTCGTATATTCCATCTGAAAACTGAAAACCTCTATCTGTTATGCTGATATTAGCTTTAGATAAAGGTAAGTACTTTCCATTTAGATAACAGGTTGCCATGTTTATAGAGGTTGGAATATACTATACTTGTGAATCAAAACAGAAGATCTTTTTTAAAAACATTGGGGTGTACTTGTTGTTCCCCTCTTTTACTTATCTCTTGTGCACAAGTAGCTATTACAGATAGAAGACAATTATCCATATACCCAGAATCTATTATTAATCAAAATGCCTATAATGCTTATCAAAATATTAAAAATGAGTCTAAACTCAGTAAAAATAAGTTATTTAATCGTCAGTTAAATTCTGTAGGAATAAGAATTACTAGGGCTGTGGAATTATATTTTTCAAATTTAGGCAAATCTAAATCTCTAGATAGTTTTGATTGGGAGTTTATTTTAATCGAAGATGACACTCTAAATGCTTGGTGTATGCCTGGTGGTAAAATTGCTTTTTATACAGGCATATTGGACATCACTAAAGATGAAGACGGAATGGCTGCTGTCATGGGTCATGAAATTGCTCATGCGGTTGCTAAACATTCCGTAGAAAGAGCCAGCCAAGCAATATTATTAAATGTTGGAACAACTATAATAGATACCCTCTTGGACGGTGCTCTTAGTTCTAGCAGAGTTGATGATTATGTCGTTCAATTAGGAATTAATTTACCTTTTGGTAGACTTCAAGAATCGGAAGCTGACTACTTAGGATTAATCTTTATGACTTTAGCGGGATATGATAATACGGCTACGATTGGAATATGGGAAAGAATGGAAGAAGCAAGTAAAGGCAGAACTGCACCAGAATTTTTATCAACTCACCCTACCCCCGGTAATAGAATAAAAAAAATTCAAGAATGGATACCTGAAATAAATGAAAAATATACTTAATCACAGTTCCTTTTTATTTTTTAATCTATAAATTAAATTTTATAATGGTTTTAAAGAAAAAAAAAGTGACTAAAAAAGTAGTGTCTAAATCTCCTAAGACTCATGATGCAAAAATTGCTAATTTAGAAAAAAAAATTGATAAACTTTACCTTAAGTTAGATAAGCATATTAATAAAATCGACGGTGTTTATGCTAGGTTAGAATCTAATTTTTCAGGTATTGAAAAACTACTTTCATTTTTTAGGTTAAATAAACGTTAAATTTTTCGACTATTTAAGTAATTTGAAATATCAAAATCACTAAAAGATTTTCTATTATTGAGAAATTTAAAATAACTATCTCTTACCTTAGTTGATATTTCATCTACAGCATAACTATCAATAACAGATTTAACATTTTTACTAGCTTGAATAATAATTTCTTCAGGAACCTTCTTAAATACTACACCGAGTGATTTAAGTTTTTCAATAGCAAAAAATTCTTTATTCATGAAATCAGATAACATTTCTTGGTTTTCTGCCTGACAAGCAGTTTGAATTATTGATTGATGTTGGAGAGATAGATTCTTCAATTTATCAATATTAAATCCAAGAGAAATAGACACTGTTGGTTTTTTAAAATCCGGGTAGTAACAATACTTAGCAACTTTATAAAAACCAAAAGCTAAATCCATCACTGGATTAGACCAATCGGCAGCATCAATGGCACCGCTAGAAAGTGAAGGTAGTATATCTCCACCAGGTAGATTAACAGGTGTTGCTCCTAATGTTCTAAGAAGATCTCCTCCAAATCCAGGACTTCTAATTTTAATTTTAGAAAAATCATCAAGATTATTAAATTCATTTTTAAACCAACCAAATAAAGTAGTTCCAGTATTACCAACAAGGAAGTGTTTCATATTAAATTTAGATCCAAGTTCATTCCATAAATCCTGTCCTTCATTTGCATAAATCCATGAATTAAATTCTTCAGCCGTCATACCAAAAGGTACGGATGCAAAAAATGGATAAGCTTTATTTTTACCTGTCCAATAAAAATCTGCAGAATGATACATATCGGCAGCACCTGAAGATACAGCGTCAAAAACACCAAAAGGTGGTACTAATTCACCAGCTGAATATACGTTTATTTTAATTTCATCATTAGAAAGCTTTTGTATTCTCTTAGCTAGCCTCTCAGCCCCAAGTCCTATTCCTGGAAAATTAGCTGGCCAAGAAGTCACTAGACTTAATTCAACAGAAGTCTGAGCCCTTAACACTGAAGGTGAAGATAAGGCAACTGAAGCAACAACAGGTATAGTTGCTTTTTTTAAAAAACTTCTTCTATTTATTTTAAGCGATTTCATTATTTGGAATATTATAATGAAAAGAAACGGGTTTGTCTTTAAACTTAAAAGTACAGGAAAATGAAAGAAATAAACAAGTTAGTAATATTTGAATTTTTATAGACATAAAGATACTTTATATCAGAATGGACATTAGCACAAAACTATTATTTGATAAATTATCACAACTAAATATCAATTATAAATTATTTGAACATGAAGCTTTTTTCACTGTTGAGGAATCAAGTAAACTTAAGAGTGAATTAAATCTACAAGGAGCACATACTAAAAATCTTTTCTTAAGAGATAAAAAAAGAAAATTATTTTTAATTTCTTGTATGGATAATATGGATGTTGATTTAAAAATTCTTAAAAATATTATTCCCGCACAGGGAAATTTATCTTTTGGTAGTCCTGATCTTTTATATGAAAAGCTTAAAGTAAAGCCAGGCTCTGTGAGTCCTTATGCTTTGATGAATAATTTTGAAAAAGATGTGTCGTTTTATATGGATAAAAATATTTTAAATGAAAAATTATGTAATTTTCATCCTCTAATAAATACAAAAACTATCCAATTAGAAACAAAGGATTTCATAAAATTTATAAAAGAAATTACTCACTTAAAAGTAATAGACTTCGATAATTACGATATTATTAATCTCTAAAGTTTATATATTGAAGTGGTAGCTTGATATCTGCTGATTTTAATACATCAATCATATCTTGTAGGTCGTCAATTTTTTTACCTATAATTCTAACTTCATCACCTTGAATAGAAGATTGAAGTTTAAGTTTTGATGACTTTACTAAATTAGTTACTAATTTAGCGTCTTCTTTTGAAATACCATTTAATATTTCAATATGTTGTCTTATTCTATTTCCAGAAGATGTTTCCGTATCTTTTATATGAATAAATTTAGGGTCTATTTTCCTACGGACTATATTGTTTTTAAGAATATCGTTGAATTGAGCAAGTTTAGTCATATCAGGAGTATCCATAGTAATGAGAAATTCTTTTCTCTCTATAGTTGAATTTGAGTTTTTAAAATCAAACCTATTATCAACTTCTCTTTTAGTATTATTAATGGCATTATCGATTTCTTGTAAATCAGGCTTAGAAACAACATCAAAAGAAGGCATAATAATGAATAATACCATTTTTCTCTTTTTAGCAACACTTTTTTGTTGGAGTCCTACATGGTATATAATTAAATTTCAACTTGGGGTAGTTGAACCTATTGTTTCAGTTTTCTATAGGTTCTTTTTAGCATCCATAATTTTATTAGTATTTTGTCTTTTTAAGAAATATAAATTTAATTTTTCATTAAAAAATCATTTCTATATATGTTTATTAGGAGTTTTACTTTTCAATATAAACTATGTTTTATTTTATATATCTACTCAATATTTAATTAGTGGATGGGTTGCCTTATGCTTTTCATCTTTGCTCCTAATGAATATTTTAAATTATTTTCTTTTTTATAAGGAGAAGCCCTCTTTAATGACAATCACTGGATCAATCTTCGGTTTAATAGGTCTCTTAATTATATTTAATCAAGAAATATTCAACTTTGATTATAAAACAGGAAAATCTTTTGGAATACTTATTGGTCTTATTGCTACTTATGTGGCTTCATTAGGAAATATGGTTTCTGTTAAAAATTCTAAAGATAATTTAAATGTTATATCAGTCAATGCATTAGCCATGCTCTATGGATCTTTATCGTTATTTATTTATTTATTATTTTCAAAATCCACATTTAATTTTGAATTTACCACCGAATATATAAGCTCATTAGTCTATTTGTCTATTTTTGGAAGTGTTTTAGGTTTTAGTTTTTATCTAACTCTAATTAAAAATATTGGTCCTAGCAACGGATCTTATGTTTCAATAGTTATGCCTGTAATGGCATTAATTATTTCAACCTACTTTGAAAATCTTGAATGGGCTATCACATTGATTTTAGGAGGATTATTAATTTTGATGGGTAATTTATTTATAGTAAAAAGCAGTAATTAAAATTGATGAGCCAAATAAAATTGCAGTTTTTATATCTCACTACCACCCACCATCGTCTTCTTTAATTTTCTGTTCCACTGATTTAGTTAATTTCATTTTAACTAACTTCCAAATGCCAGTTCCAGAGGCAATAATTTCCTTATTGCAAAGTATTTCTGATTTAACAAAGCAGAGAGAATTTGTTTTCTTTTCAACTACAGGCTTAATGATTAATTCATCACCTTCGGCGGTCGCTTTTATGAAATGAGTAGTCATTGAAATTGTAACACAAGGAGTTTTATCAAAAGCTAAAAAACATGCATTTCCCATAGCATTATCAAGTAAGGACATAATAAATCCACCATGAGCAAAATTTGCTGAATTGAGATTTTTTTCCAAGACAGTTGTTTTAAAGATAGGTTTTCCGTCTTCAATTTGCATTAATAGATTACCTAATAGGACACTATAATTAGAATTTGAAATTGACTTCCAGGACATTTATGACTTTATAGACTAAAGAGATGCCTTTTTAAAATGATTTATGACCTTATTGTAATTGGAGCCGGTTCAGGCGGTGTAAGATCAGCAAGGATCGCCTCTTCCCATGGAGCAAAAGTAGCTATTATTGAAGGTAATAAATTTGGCGGTACTTGTGTTAATGTAGGTTGTGTTCCAAAAAAACTTTTTTATTATGTCTCTCAATTTAATAAAGATATGGAGAATTACTCATCTTATGGTTGGGATGTAGGTTTTTCAAAATTAAACTGGAAAAAGTTTATTAAAAAAAAAGACAATGAAATCAATAGATTAAATGGAATATATAGAAATATTCTCACTAAAAATAAAATTACAATAATTGAAGGTTATGCAAGTTTCATAGATAAAAATACTATTAAGGTAGGTAAAAAAATCATTAAGGCTAAAAAATTCATTATTGCTACAGGAAGTAAACCTAGAATCGCAGAAGAATTTAAAAACTATATCCACTCAAGCGATGATATTTTCCAGTTACCTCAACTACCAAAGAAAATGACAATTTTAGGGGGAGGATATATAGCTATAGAATTTGCATGTATTTTTTCAAACTTAGGAGTTAAAATAGATATTATATATAGAGGAGATAGAATTTTAAAAGATTTTGACAAAGATATAACCGAACGACTCCAAGAAATTATGAAAAAATCAAAAATTAAAATTCATCTTAATTCTCACATTAAAGATATAAAAAAAATAGATAAGAATAACTATGAAATGGAACTCAATAAAAAGAGAATTAAAACTAATTATATTTTGTCTGCTATTGGTAGAATACCTAATGTACAAAATCTAGATTTAAATAAAGCTAAAATTCAAATCAATGATGATGGTTCTATAAAAGCAAATAGAGTTTTCCAAACTACAAATGAGGATATTTATGCTCTAGGTGATGTGATTAATTATATTAATTTAACACCAATGGCTATTAGACAGGGTCATTATATTTCTGAAAAACTTTTTAATAAAAAAAATCTTCAGTATGATTTTAAAAATGTACCTACTGCTGTTTTTTCATCACCTCAACTTGCAACAGTTGGTTTAACATTAGAGGCTGCAAAATTAAATAGGATAGATTGTTATGAATTAAAAACTGAATTTAAATCTATGAAAAAAAGCTTTAGAAAAGAAAATAACGATACTTTTTATAAACTTGTGATAGAGAAAAATACAAAAAAAGTTATTGGAGCTCATATTTTAAGTGATGATGCGGGTGAATTAATTCAGCTTCTTGGTGTATTAGTCGTATCTGGCGCTACAATAGATGACTTCAAGAAAACAGTAGCTGTCCACCCCACTTCAAGTGAAGAATTAATTACAATATGAAAAATAGATCATACAAATTTCAAAGCAATAATCAAAATAGTTTTATGCCTGAATATATGGGAATGAATGGTTGTATAGCTACACATTCAAACTTATCAGCACAATCAGCATTCATGATTATTAATAATGATGGGGGTAATGCTTTTGATGCTGCGGCTGGTGCAATGATGGTTGAATCTTTGGTCAATCCTCAAATGTTTGGTTTTGCTGGTGAAGCTATTATGATACTCAAACCTCACAATAAAGAGGTTACTGTTTTAAATGGTAATACCAAGTCACCTAAAAAATTCAATTTTATCAATCTTTTAATGCAAGGTTATAGAAAAACTCCAGATTCAGGAGTTCATTCAGCTGGGGTTCCTGGGGTATTCTCATCAATTATAAACCTATTAAAATTTCACGGCAAGTTAAGCTTTAGAGAAGTATCTAAGTACGCATATGAGTATGCAAAAAATGGTTTTCCGATTCACCTTGGGTTAATTTATCAAGAAGGAAATGGATTAAAAGATCTTGAGAAAAGAATAATAAATGAATTTATAAATACAAAAAATTTATACTTACCTTATGGAAAAATACCGCAACCTCATTCTATTCAAAAAAATAAAAAATTTGCAAATTTTTTAGATTTTATAAATAATTATGAAAGAAACCTGAATCTAAAAAGATCAGACGTATTTGATAAACTGCACGACTGTTTCTATAAGGGTGATATTGCAAATACTATTATAAAACATTCCAAAGAAAAAAATGGATTTTTAGAAAAAAGTGATTTTGAAAATTTTTCTTCTTACTTTGAAAAACCCATAAGTAAAAAATTTGGCAATCATACCATTTACAAAACAGATACTTGGGGACAGGGGGTTACTAGCTTAATGATAATGACGATGGCTCAATCTAAAAATATTCACTCTCTTGATAACGAGAAAAACATTCATCAATTTATTGAAATATTAAAATTAGTATTTGCTGATAGAGAAATGTATTTTTCCGGCAACCCAAAGAATAAAGTAAAAGCTTTAGATTTAATAAAAAATTCATATTTAAATAATCGTCTTAAATTAATAAAAAATAAAGCTTCAGAAATTTTAATTCCAGGTGATCCTTTAAATAATAGATCTGTTTTACCGATTAGTAATGAGCTAAAACCATGGGGAGCAGGCACGGTCCATATAGATATTATTGATAAAGAAGGTAATGCTATATCTTGTACTCCTAGCGGTGGATGGTTAAAGGCTAATGATGTAATTAAAGACTTAGGTTTCCCTCTCAATAATAGGCTCATGACTTTTTATATGAGTAAGCCGGAGCATATTAATTTTACGCTCCCCGAAGCTCAACCTAGAACAACTTTGAGCCCTACCCTGTGTTTAAATAATAAAGATAAAGAAATTTTAGTTTGCGGAACGATGGGGGGTGATGCTCAGGATCAATGGCTATCACAATTCTTAATGAATTATATCTTTGATAATCGATCATTAACTGATTCCTTAAATATGCCAAGAATTTCCTCTGAACACTTTCCAGCTTACTTTCACCCGCATGATGGAAATAATAAACAAGTTTTATTAGAAGAAAGAATGAAAGACTTTGTTAAGCCTCTCAAAAAAAGAGGACATAGAGCTATTTCTACTACTGATTGGAGCGAAGGCTTTTTATTATGCGCCAGAAAAAAGGACAAAATATTTGATGCATATGCAGATATAAGAAGTTATAAAAGTCAAATATTTCAAGCACAAGCATTAGCATGGTAAAAACAAGACAAAAAATTGATGACATTGTTAATGTCGTAAAAAAACTCAGAGATCCTAAAAGTGGATGTCCTTGGGATATAGGTCAAAATTCAAAATCGCTCGCTAAATACACCTTAGAAGAAGCTTATGAGGTTGTGGAAGCTATAGAACTGAATAAAAAAGATGGACTGAAAGATGAGCTAGGTGACCTCCTCTTACAAGTAGTTTATCATTCAGTTATATCTGAAGAAAAAAAACAATTTAATATTAATGATGTAATTGAATCTAGCGTGAATAAAATGAAATTAAGACATCCTCATATTTTTTTAAATAATCAGAACATAAAAACTGTTAGTGACGTCAATGAATTCTGGGAATATCAAAAGAAAATAGATAGGAAAAAAAAAGGATCAAAATCTGTTATGGATGGCATTAGTGAAACATTACCAGCTGTAACGAGAGCTGTTAAAGTACATAAAAGAGCTGCTCAAGAAGGTTTTGACTGGCCTACAACTGAAGCTACAATTAAAAAAGTTAAAGAAGAGTTAAAAGAATTAGAAATTGAAATTAAGAAAAAAAATAAAAGTAAAATTGAAGAAGAGTTAGGAGATCTTTTTCTTTCCTGTATTAATTTATCAAGAAAATTGAAATTAGATACAGAGACTGTAATTAGAAAGTCTAATAGAAAATTTGATAAAAGATTTAGAAAAATGGAAAAAATAATGAATAAAGATAATTTAGAGTGGAATATAAAAAATTTAGAAAAAACATGGCAAAAATTAAAATAATCATCTTAATTTTAACCTTAATATTCAGCATCTCTTTAGGTCACTCCTATGAAATTAAGGAATTAATAGAGATTTTAAATAATAAAAATCAGTCTGAATCAGTTTTTTATTATGATAATAAAATTAACGAATTAAATATTAAAAATAGCTATTCTTCTTTTTACCCTAGCATAAATTACAATAATAAAACTTCTGATACTGAAACTAAAACAACAACATCTTCATCAGTGTCATCTAATACTCATAGTTTAAGTGTAAATTTAAACTTATATAATGGAGGATATAGAGATCAAAATATTATCGAAATAAGTAATAAAAATTATGC
>JAQBUY010000144.1 GCA_027623775.1 Pseudomonadota bacterium | reverse complement strand
GAATTAGTAAGCGAAAAATAATAATATGTTAGAGGTCTTAATTGCAATTGAATTAGTAGCAATAGCATTTGCTATCTATTCATCATCACAAAACTAATCATTAAAAATTAGTTTTTATAAAATAAATCAATGGTTAGATCCTAATTTTGTTATCCATTATTATTTTTATAAATAATATTATGAAAATGATTGAAGTTGTTACAAAGAAAATTAAGCCATTAACTCCTAAACAAATGGTTATTAAGAGACTTAAACAAAATATGGAGAATAGTAGAAGGAAATTGAGCTTAGAAAAAGAAAGGCAAAGAAAAAATAGAGAATTAAAAAGATCAAAAAGGATTAGAAATTATGGATAATCGTTTGCTTGATAAACAAGGACGTTTAGTTGCTTATATTAAAACTGGAAGTGATAAAGATGAAATTAGAACCGCAAATGGTGCTTTGAAGGGTTTTTATTTTAAAAAATTTAATCAAACAAGAGACATTAAGGGCAATTTAATAGGGTATGGAAATTTATTAGCTACTTTGATTTAGGTTTGTAATTAAATTAATTCTATAGCTTGTTTTAATTGTTCATCATTCACATCAATATATCTTTGTGTAGTGCTTAAATTTTTATGTCTTGCTAAGCTCATAATTACTTTAGCATTTAAGCTTTTATTTGCTAAGTTCGTTATGAATGAGCGCCTTCCACTATGCGTTGTAGCTGTAGGTAAATTACAACGTTTGTAGAGAGAATTGATGAGTTGACACAGCGAATTTGGAGAAAATTGAGTATTTCGTTGGCTAATGATTAAAGGAGATTCTAAATTGATGTGTTTATATTTTTGACTGAAAAAAGTTTTATATTTTACTATTTCCAATCTAAGTTTTTTATTTAAAAATAAACGTTGTACTTCATTGCTCTTGTTATTTTCAGCACTCAAAATTATTTCATCTTTAACAGTTAAATTGTTATCAATTACATCTTTCCATTTTAATTTTGTAACCTCTCCAATTCTTAACCCACCATAAAAAGTTAAACTTATAATTAGTTGGTTTCTTTGTGAATTTTTAAAAAGTTCTAACTGCTTCAAAAATAAAAATAATTGTTTTTGATTTAGTGTTTTTGCTTGCTTCATTTCTGCCTCCACACATAATGTTTTGTAGTAAAAATAGTATTTTCGTTATGTTTAAATTCCTACCTAAATATGCCTATAGCTAATTAGGTGCATAAAATGGGCATTTTGATGGGCAATATAACATTTTATACAAAATGTTATGTCGGTATAGCTGTACTGCTCCATTAATACTCTTTGTATAAACAAATGCGATTAGCTCGCCTAAATATATGGTGATTAAAGCTATTTTGAAGGTGGTTTTTTTACAGAGCATAGAACAAATAGCTAAATACATTTGATAACAAAGGAAGGATTAACAACAATAAAAAATTATGATTTACGGTTTTCATACATACAGTAATTTATATCGAGCTGGTGTTTTTTTAACCATCCCCCTTACTAATGCAAACACAAGAAAAAGGTAAAATGACAAACAGTGGATATAATGAATTAGTAGGTTTTGTAAAAAAAGGTAATTGGCAAATATTTGGCACATTAACTTTTAGGTATAATGTTGATTTAAGACAGGCTGAAAAATCTCTCAACACTTTTTGGAATATTATTGATAGAAAGTTGTTTGGTAATTTAAGCCATCGTAAAAATATTAGAACTAAAAGAATTTGTGTTTTACAAAAAGGGAAGCTTAACAATCATAATCACATACATTTTGTAGCCAATACAATTGAAGGAGTTAAAATTGAAGATTTTATTTTAATACTAAAATACTTTTGGTTACAAAAATTAAAGCATACTGGCGAACAAATAAAAATTGATAAAATTAAAAACTTAGAGGCAACAAGCAAATACTTGCTACACGAATATTACAGATTAGGCTCAAATACTTTGGCACTTACTTGTAGCAACACATAAAACAATTTGAGCATTGCTTAATTGTTGGTTATTAAACGTTCTAATTTATTTAGGTTAGGGCTTTAACTATTACTATGTCTAAAATAAACACAATGGAGAATGATGGATGTTGGTTAAGCAAATATATGAATTATTAAGACAGGCAGAGTTAGTAGAGACATTAGAAGAATATAGCACACAGTGGTTAAACAAACACAAAAGTACAGCGAGTTATTTGATACACAAGAACAAGGATTTAAGTACCAATGCCAAAATCAACTGTTTAAGCAATATTAACCATCATATACAAAAGTTAGATCAAAACACCTTACAAAACGCCATTAACCTCAGCATTCAGCCAACTTTAGATAGAATTAAAAAAATCTTAAAAAATGATATATTTAACAATCATACAAATCAAATTTGATTAAACTTAAATTGTTAAACCAACTGTTATTTGCTAAATTAAATAATGGATTTATTAGACAGTGAAAAACGAGATCTTATAAAACTTATTGAGTCTAATAAGCCCTTACCAGATCAATATAGATTTAGACTTTTTGAAAAAAGTGATGAGATAGAATTACTTTGGAACGGCAAAAGTAATGAAATTACTAATGTAAATCTCCCATTCCAAATTATTGAGCACGTTGACGAGCCTCGTAAAAATATAGAACCACAATTACAAGGTAATCTATTTGATACTAGAGGAAGAAAGCAAGCAGGTTGGACTAATAAACTTATTTGGGGAAATAATAGTTTAGTTTTATCCAGTTTAATTAATGGTCCATTACGAGAAGAGATTGAAAAGCAGGGCGGTTTGAAGTTAGTTTACATTGATCCACCTTTTAACGTAGGTGACGATTTTGAATTTGATATCA
>JAQBUY010000020.1 GCA_027623775.1 Pseudomonadota bacterium | reverse complement strand
TTTGATAAATAAAAAATAGTTATTAAATGTGACATTGAAGGACATGAATTAGAAGCTTTTAAAGGAATGAGCGAATTGCTTAGTAATAATAGTTGTTTTTTACAGATTGAAATATGGGAACAAAATTTAGATGAATTATCAAATTATTTAGAGAAAAAAGGATATAAATTTGTAAAAAAAATTATTGGTGAGTACTATTTTCAAAACTTTTAAAAAGTAAAATTTTCTTTAAATTTTTTATAAACATCTTCAACATTTACTCTAGTTGCTAATCTAGGATCTTCTATAGTTTTACCCTTATTGTCCAATAATCTATCGCTTGTACTTGATATTTCTCCTTCTTCAGAGATAACAGGAATTATGTTATTTGAATAATTGAAAGACTTAGTTGCGCCAAATATTCCTATTGATTTGACACCAATCGCTGCTGACAAATTAAGTATCCCACTATCATTTCCAATATAAATATTAGATATTTTTAATAATGGCATAATATCTAATATTTTAAGATGAGAGAAATTAAAAATATTTTTTAATTTCGTTCTATTCATAATATCAACTGCAATTTTACTATTTTGAGGACTGGCTATTAATATATGTTTACAGTTATCCTCTTTATTAATTTTTAATACTAGATCAGAGAAATATTCTTTTGGCCAAGATCTCCACATTTCGCTTGAGTCAATACCATAAGTAATTATTTTTTCATTATTGGGAGTTAATTCTTTTTTTATTATATTTATTAAATCTTCATTAATGTGAATATTTGTAAATTTGTAATCAATTGGCTTATTAAGTAGACTGAAAAACTTTTTTGATCTTTCTATATAATGTATTTTTAGATCTTTTCTATTAAGAGATTTTTTATTTGTTATCCATAGTTTTTGATTTGTAACGCCAAAACCATTAATTGTTTTTATATTGGATAACTTTGCAGCGATGGCAGGCCTACTAATTTTATCTAATATCCATACTTCTTTAGCTTTAAATTTTCTAAATAATTTTCGCATTAATAAAATTTCTCTTATATAGTTGAATAAGCCTTTTTTAAAAGGAATATAATGAATGTCTTTTATATAATCTTCATTAGATAAAATGTCATGTGCACTTGTGCTTTTTCTTGTAATCAAAATCACTTTTTTATTAGAAATATCACTAATATGCTTAATAAAGGGCACATGCCAAATAAAGTCTCCTAACTTAGCAGATGGATAAACTACAAATATGTTTTGATTCATTGATCATTAGTATAATTTGCTTCTTATGAAAAAAAACTTAATTGTTTCTTCTGCTGATGATAAGTATTTTGATTTATTGATTGATTTAATTAATTCTATTAAGACAAGCAATAAAGACGAATTCTACGATATTGCAGTTTTATCCATAGGTTTATCTCATGAAAATCAAAAAATATTAAAAGATTTAAACATTAATTTTAAAGACCCTGTATGGAATATTAAAGTACCTAGTTATAAAATTTTAGGAAGAGACCATTTAAAAACACAAGTAGCTAGATTTTTTTTAGATGATTATTTTCCTGGTTATGAAAATTATATTTGGATGGACTCAGATATTTGGATTAATGATTTTCAGGGTTTTGAATTATATGTCAAAGGTTCAGAAAAATCTGGTTTTGCAATTACACCTCAAGTTGATCGTGCTTATCATAAACTGATGAATATTAAATGGTTTGGCATATTCCCTGTTAAAATTAATTCAATTAATTATAAAAATATCTCTAAGAGTATCTCTCGCAGAGTTGGTAGGGATTTTGCTGCTTATGCCACACTAAATGCTGGTTGTTTTTCTTACAATTATAAATTTGAAGGCATGGAAATAATTAGAAAAAATCTTCAGCAGGCATCTCAAAAAGGCAGAATTTTTGGATCAGATCAAGTAGCCTTATGTTTGTCTGTTTTTAGAGATAATATAAGCGCAGAACTTTTACCTGCCTATTGTAATTGGATGTGTGATTATCATTTGCCAAAATATTCTCCTGACTCGAAACGCTTTGTGGAACCTTACATCCCACATAATCCAATTGCATGCATGCATCTTGCTGGAATGAATGAAGATAGATTTTCGAATAAGTCACACTCCATTCAGACAATTGAGGGTGAAAAAATTATGTTAAAATTAAGATTTAATTCTCGCTAATATCTTCAGGTAGTTTTTTCTTTGTTGCAAGTCTTCCCATAGTTTTAAGTTTTTCAACTCTACTTAATAAACTTCCAGAACCATCCTTAAGTCTATTTCTTGTTTCGTCAATACTTTCAGTTAATTTATTTAACGACCCAAGAACATCTGTAAACGATTCATGAACTAGTACTGCTTTATCGTAAATTGAACTCGCCTGATTTGCTATATCTTTTGCACTTTTTGACTGTTGGTCCACAGACCACATGTGCTCAACAATTTTTAAGCAATAATACAAAGTAGACGGACCTACAATAGATATTTTTTTTTCAATTGCTTCTTCAATAATACTTTTACCATCTGAAGATACCGCAAGAAATGCATGTTCGACTGGTAAAAACATTAAGACGGCATCAGGAGAAGAAATATTATAAATTCTTGAATACGAATCTGTATCTAGACTTTTTATATGCCTTTTAACTGAATCGATATGAAGTTTAAGTGCTAATTTCTTATCATCTTCATTTTTTGAATTCACATATTCATCCCAGGCACTTAAAGAAACTTTTGAATCTATAATGACATCTCTTCCACCAGGCATATGAATGATAACATCCGGTTTTTGCGTACGCCCATCGTTATCAATAAAAGATTTTTGAGTTTCGTATTCATGTCCTTCCCTAAAGCCTATGGATTCTAGTATTTTATTTAAAACAATTTCACCCCAAAGCCCTTGTTGCTGAGACCCGCCTTTAATTAATGTGTTTTGAAATCTATCTGCCGTTTGATTAATTCTATTGCCGGCTTCTATAAAAGTTCTAACTTGCTCAGCAAAAGATCCTGACCTTTGTTCTTGAAAATTTTTAAAATTATCAATTGTAGTATTAATAGAATTCATTTCTGATCTTAGTGCTATTAACTCATCTCTTGGGTTTTGAACTTGATCTAATTTTTTAACACTAATGTACCATGCAATTATTGACATAATTCCTGCGCCAATTAAAAAACCAATTATAAACAAAATTAGATAATTTAATGATAAATCCATGAATTCTTTTCCTTTAAAATTTTATTATATTATAAGGTGTCTTTAACTATTTTCTTAATTTAATTTTATGATTTCCTAATGTTTTTTTAGCTTCCATATATTTTTTATTAAATTTATTTACACCAGGCTTAATTGTAATCATCTTTTTCACAATGATATTGCTTTTCTTGAGAGCGTTAATTTTGCTAGGGTTATTTGTAATTAGATTCAAGGATTTAATTTTTAAATATTTTAGAATCTGCAGGGCGGCAAAATAGTTTCTTTCATCTCCACTATAACCTAAAATATTATCTGCTTTATAAGTATCTATTCCATAACCTTGTAATTTATAAGATAAGATTTTGTTATGTATCCCCAAACCTCTGCCTTCTTGATTAAGATAAAATAAGTAGCCGCCTTCTTTTGATTTATCTATATATTTCATAGATTCATCTAACTGTTGACCACAATCACATTTCATACTTCCCATGAGATCGCCAGTTAGACAAGAAGAGTGAATTCTTACATTTGGAATATAATCTTTAGTTTTTCTTTGAAATTGTATTACATAATGGGTGTGATTATTAATCTTATCTTGAAATAAATATAATTTTGTATTTTGACCTTTGTTAATAGGTAATTCTATTTCATTACGATAAATAACATTTGTTTTATTTAATTTATTATAAATAGAGGGCATACTAAATAACTCTGCTCTATTAAATAAAGCTTTATTATATTTTTTTTCAATAAATAGAGGAAAAGGTATGAGGTTAAAGCTTTTAAATATTTTAAATATTTTAACTTCTTCCCTAGATGCAATTATTAACGAATCTACATTAAAATAGTTATTAATTTTGAAATTTTGATTAAAAAGTAAATTCGTATTTTGAGGAATTTTTTTAATTTCTAAATGATAATATAAATTGATATCTACATTAGAGACATTATGAAAATTCAAAAAATATCCAGGGACCAACATTTTTGGTTTTTCTTTGAGAGTTAGTTTTATAAGGTTCGCTGAAGAAGGATTTAAATAAAATAATTCAGAGTCAAATTTAATAGGTCTATCAAATTCTAACTCATTCTGAAGGATATCAATTTCTTTTTTCATTAAGAGCAATAATTTAAGGAATATAGTCTAAGTAAACAATAAGAAAGTATTCCTAGTGGTTAGAAAGCCATTAGGAAAGAAAGTAATTTAAAAAGCCGTATCACGACCTTTATCTTTTGCTAGTTCTCTAGCATTAGCATTTACTGAAGGTCTAAAAGGCATTTCAACAATTTCACCATCTACTGGTGTTCCTGGAGTGTCGCAATACTCATCAGGAAGATGAAATTTGAATTTACTACCAATATCTTTTTTTTCATAAGGAACATATCCCATAGAAATATTAGTACCTAATTCAGGTGAATACCAAGGAGATGTTAGGTATCCGATAGGTGTAGATCCATCTTCAGATATTAACCAGAAGTCAGGTGCATATTCCTCGATAGGTTTACCACCAATTCTAAATCCAACTAGTTGGTTGCTATATGGCTTTTCACCAGCTTCCATTTTATCTCTCATTGCCTCAAGTGCTTGCTTACCAATATAGTCAGCTTCTTTTTTTCTAGGCACTTGATATCCTAAGTTGCACTGAAAAGGATAAGTTTCTGAATCAAGATCTTGACCCCAGGACAGTATACCTGCAGCTATTCTTCTATGATGAGCTGGAGCTATAACCATAAGGTTATGTTTCTTTCCTTTTTCAAGAACATCATTCCACATATCGTCAGCATACTTTGTTGCATCTTTTAAATAAATTTCATATCCCTTTTCACCGGTAAAACCAGTTTGAGATATGATGCAGTCTCTGCCTCCAACTTTTGCTTCCATTAGTCCATAGTAAGGAATGTCTCTTACTCCATCACCTACTAAGTCTGCCATTAAATCTATAGATTTAGGCCCTTGTATTTGAACAGGAGAAACATCAATTTCATCAATTTCTACATTAAATTTTTTGTCATGATTTACACCTTGAAGAAAAAACATAACATCTGAATCTGAAATAGAAAACCAAAATTCATCTTCTGCAACTCTTAAAAGAATAGGGTCATTTAAAACTCCACCTTTATCATTACATAAAATGACATACTTTCCATTCATTACTTCAATACGAGTAGCATCTCTAGTAATAACATAATTTGTAAATTTCATAGCATCTGGACCTTTGACACGAATTTGTCTTTCTACTGCCACATTCCACATTGTAACATGATTAACTAAAGCCTCATATTCTACCATTGCTCCACCATCTTCAGGTTTTACATAACCTCTTGGATGATACATTCTGTTGTAGACGGTGCATCTCCAACAACCCGCTTCAATAGATAGATGCCAATATGGGTTTTTTCTAACCCTTGTTGAAATCAACATTTGTTGAGGTGTTGAACCTGATTGTCTTAAATTAAAAGGTACCTGTCTGTCTGACTGGTTCACTGTATTTGGTTGCGTTAGCTTCATTAATTCCTCCACTGAAACTGATTAATGTTGAAATAATAATTTTATTTTAGTTTCGTGGCAATCAAAAATCCTAATTTAAATTTTTTTTTTATGGAAAATTAATTTATCATTTTCAACAATGAAATCACCATTTTGAATCGCTGTTAGCCAATGGCAAGTTTTTTCAAAACCACCAAAAGGATAGCAATGGAAGGCATTTGGCCTCCCTAGCTTGCTCAGTTTACTAGCAGTAGCTAATTCAATTAACATCTTATCGTTAGATGTTTTAGCAAGTAAGTCTCCGATTTTATTGGAATTTTTTTTTAGAAAGTTTAGAGAGTTTCCTACTCCGCTCATTAATCCAAAATTTAATAATGTCTTAAAAGTTGCCGGTCCTGGAAACCCAACTCTTACTGGTAAAGTCACACCGATTTTATCAAGAAAAACATCCCACTTAATAAAAGGATCTGATTCAAAAAAAAATTGAGTTACGATTTCTAAATCCAGCTCTTTAGAAGTATGAATTTTTTCTTTAATTAATAAAAATTCTTTAAGTATTTCATTATTAATATCTGGAGAGCCTTCAGGGTGACCAGCAACCTTAACTTTATTAAAATCATATTTTTCTAAAAGTCCACTTTCAAGAATATCTACGGAAGAGTTTATGAAACCTACTTGACTGCCGCCGCCACCAATAACTAAAATTTCATTAGATTTTGTTAGTTTCCTAATAGTAATAAGAAAATCCTCTACATGCTTAATATCTCTCATAGTTCTAGCAGGCAAATGTACAACAGGAATAAAACCTTTAGTATTCACAAATTCTACTGCACTAAAAATTTCTTTTTCATCAGATTCAGGAAGATAAGTAATAAAGATTTTATTTTTTTTATTAATATGAATATCAGAGATTTTTTTTTGCACTTTTGGATTTAATTCAACAGAAAAATCTTCAATAAAATTAATAATATCTTCTTTCATTACGAAAAAGAAAGTATCATAAAAAAATAAAATTACTTAGGATTTAAGTCTACTATTTTCTGGATCTAATAAAGGCTCTTTAGTTACGGTGATAGGATATCTTTTTCCAAAATAATCCAGTTCTAATTTCGTACCTTCTTTAGAATACTCATTAGGTAGATATCCATAAATTATATGTTTATCAACAGAATAACCATAATTTGTACTTGTAACATATCCAATAGATTGCCCATGATTATCATAGATTGGTTCTTTCCCTAGAGCCATACCTTCACTATCATCCATTACCATACAGCATAGTTTCTTTGCTAATGGAGACTCTTTGATTTTGATGAGAGCTTCCTTTCCAATAAAATTATTTTCTTTTTTGAGTTTTACAGTGAAGCCAAGTCCTGCCTCATAAGGATTAGAGTTAGTATGTATATCAGACCCTAGAGAACGATAACCTTTTTCGAGTCTTAAAGATTCAAAGGCGCCAGCTCCAGAACAAATCATATTGAATTCTTGTGACTTAGTTCTTAATTCATCCCATAAAGTTAAACCATACTCTGTTGGAGTATAAATTTCCCAGCCAAGCTCGCCTATATAAGAAATTCTAACAGCAACGCAAGGAATATGGCTGATGGAAATATTTTTAATACTAAAAAATGGAAATTCTTCGTTAGATACATTGTCATCTTCGCATAAACTTTCTAAGACTTTTCTCGAGTTAGGTCCCCATAACCCAATACCAGCATAAGCAGAAGTCCAATCAATAATATTAACACTCCCGTCATTAGGGGCATTTTCTCTAAGCCAAGATAGATCAATCATTCCATTACCTGCACCAGCTAGAACCCAAAATTGATTTTCTTCAAGTCTACTAATAGTCAAATCACTTTTGATACCGCCGTATATATTTGAAATTACAGAATAAACAACTTTACCAATAGGGATATCAATATTGTTTGTACAAACTTTTTGCAAAAGATCTAGAGCACCTTTTCCATTAACTTCAATTTTGACAAAACCCGTAATATCAAAAAGTGCTCCTGTTTGTCTTGTTGTTAAATGTTCAGCAGCCTGAATAGGAGACCAAAATTTTGAAGACCATCCAACTCTATTGGGAAAATTCTTACCTTTAATGAGTGATATATTAGATTCATACCATTGAGG
Source organism: Pseudomonadota bacterium (assembly GCA_027623775.1). GTDB lineage: Bacteria > Pseudomonadota > Alphaproteobacteria > HIMB59 > HIMB59 > HIMB59. The sequence continues at coordinate 10,803 of JAQBUY010000020.1, read as the reverse complement.
TCTCTCCCATCCCATTGTTTCAAAGAACTGAGCTTTATTTTCATTTAATCTTGAATAAAAAGGACTTCTCCTTAGGGGTCTCGGCTGTTCCATTTGTTGAAGAGGGTGGATAATATCATAAACCTCTTTATAGTTTTGTTTACCTCTTGCCCTCAAATACTTTCTTACATGATGATGTTTATGGAAACGATTAATATCCCCTTCTCTTACATCTAGTTCTGGTTCACCATTTGCAATCCATTCTGCCATGGCTTTACCAACACCTCCACTGTGTGTAATCCAAACAGCACTAGCTGACCACAAACCTTTGATAGAAGTTTCTCCCATTAGAGGATTGCCATCAGTAGTAAAAGAAAAAATACCATTAATTTTTTTTGTTAATTTTTTTTCTGCAAATGAAGGAAATAACCAGTTAGTTTCTTTATGAGCTCCCTCAAAATCATCCGCTCTCCAGTCAACTAATGAAGGCATATCAATCGCATCCTTTGGTTTTAAAATTTCTTCAGATTCTAAAATTCTAGGTTCATGACGATAGTTACCAATAACATAAGTATCGTTCCATTGCCTAAAATATAAACTGTAATCTTGATGTCTGACAAGAGCATGTTTAACTAATGCTTCTTTTATGTCTGCCTTAAAATCCTTTAGCTCTTCAAATGGTTCAAGCCATGCCATTTGATGTTCACACGGAACAAGAGGTAGTGAAATACCAGCTAGTCTGCCCATTTTAGGAGACCAAATACCAGTAGCAATAAGAACAATATCAGCTTCATAAAAACCATTCTCCGTTTCAACACCTTGAATTTGATTATTAGATATTTTAAATCCTGTGACAGCAGTATTACCTATAAAATTTCCAGCACCTTGGTCAATAACATATTGAGCCATAGCTTGAACAGCGCGCACGGGTACTGCTAAGCCATCAGTAGGAACATAGTACCCCCCATAAATTTTTTCAGGATCAATATAGGGACTCATTTTCAGAATTTCTTCAGGAGTAATAATTTTAGCCTCAGAGAGCCCATAGCTATGAGCTAAGCCTAATTTTCTGTATAAATCTTCATGACGTTCTTTAGTTTTTGATACCTCAATTCCACCAACTGCGTGATAACAAGGTTTCCCTTCAAACTCAAGTGAGCTTAATAAACCAACTGTATATTGAGCAAACTTAAACATCATTCTAGAAGGATTTGTTTGAAAGACTCCACCGGGAGCATGACTAGTAGAACCACCAGTTTCAAATAATGGACCTTGATCTAAGACGGTAATATCTTTCCAACCTAATTTTGCTAAGTGATAAGCCGTACTGGCTCCAGTGATCCCACTCCCTACAATTATTATTCTTGATTTATTAGACATTAATCACCTATTTGTATTTTCTTATTTAAGCTAATCAATTTGAAAATATGATGTCAATTAGAATTTTATGGCGTCTATAAGTTGATCTTTTAAGTGATCTCCAAATGACCTATTGCAGGTCACTAATAGTCTATTTCCCAAGTTGTAAATATTACAATCAACTCTTCCAATTAATGTTTGCGCGGAAGTTGATAGGGGAAAATGCTTTTCCCTAAAGTCAAAATGAGTAATTTTATTTAATATAGAAATTTTATTTTCGCCAGAAATTTCCAAATAAATTTGACCTTCAGAATAATTAGTTGCCAGTATTTTTTCATCCTCATTTATTTTAGCTATTGCATTATCAATCTCAAATTCTAGTTGCTGAAAAAGAATGATACTCCATTGATCAAAAGAATTTTTTGAGCAAATAATATTTTTATCCTGGTTGATTTGAAGATTATTTTGAGGAAGAGAAATTTTAAATTGAGATTTAATCTGCTTATTAAGAGAAGGAGTATAAAGTCCGCGTACTAAGATTTGATTAAGATTTAGTTCTTTTATATCAACAGAGTTGGAGGATATTAAATTTTTCAAGACACTAACCTTTTATTTTCGTCATCTATAAAGACTGACTTCATGATTTCAACTTCATAGGCATCTCTGGAACTAGAAGAAACATAAGCTCTTGATCCTATTAAATTTTTACCGTCTTTAATGACAGCCATTCCAAAACTATGTCCTAGGTTGGGACTCATATAGCTGGAGGTTACGTGACCAAGCATTTTAACAGGAGGTTTTACGTTTGATGAGAGAATAATATGTTGACCTTCTTCTATAATATTTTTTTGATTTATAGGTTTAATTCCTACTAATTGTTTTCTATCTGACCTAATCGTATCCGATCTTGTTAAAGATCTTTTACCAATAAAGTCTTTTTTACTTTTTCCAATCATCCACTCTAAATCCATATCTTGAGGAGTTACAGAACCGTCAGTATCTTGACCTACAATAATATAGCCTTTTTCTGCTCTCAATAGATGCATTGTTTCTGTTCCATAAGCGATTAAACCTTCATCTTTTCCAAAACGAAATAAATCCTCCCATAATTTAAGAGCAATAGACGGTCTTACATAAATTTCATAACCAAGCTCTCCAGTAAAACTGGCTCTTAATATCCTTATAGTTGAATCTAAATAGGTAAAATTATTAAAAGTCATAAAAGGAAAACTTTCATTATCAAATTTTATATGCTTAAAAACTTTTTCCATTATTAAACGGGTTTTAGGGCCGCTTATATTAAAAGTACAAAATTGTTCTGTAATAGAATTCATAAAAACATTGAGATGAGGCCATTCTGTTTGAGAAAATTCTTCCATATGACTTAAAACTTTTGCTGCTCCACCTGTTGTAGTTGTAGCTATAAAATGATTATCATTTATTTTTGATATAATTCCATCATCCATAATCATTCCGTCTTCACCTAACATCAAAGCATAACGAGCGCTCATTGGTTTCATTTTTGAAAAATTATTTGTATACATGAGATTCATAAATTCTAAAGCATCACTACCTTTAATTTCTATTTTACCCAAAGTACTTCCATCTAAGACACCGGCATATTTTCTAATTTGAAGTGCCTCTCTTTGCACAGCTTGATCCAAATTCTCTTCTAAATAACTTTGAAAATACCAGGGACGTTTCCATTGCCCAACGTTTTCAAATACAGCTCCATTTTTTTTATGCCATTCATGAATAGAAGTTTTTCTTTCTGGATCATAAAAATTATAAGTGCTCCTTCCAGCTATTGATGCAAAACTTAGAGGTGCGTATGGTGGTCTGTAAATTGTAGTCCCAACTTCTGAAACTTTTTTATTTAGTATTTCTGAAACAATCCCAAGGGCGTTAATACTACTAATTTTACCTTGATCAGTCCCCATACTATTAGTCGTAAATCTTTTTAAATGTTCAATTCTATCAAAACCCTCTCTAATTCCTTGTCTTAGGTCTTTGGTAGTCACATCATTTTGTAAATCAATAAAAGATTTAGACCATCGAGATTTTTTTTCATGTTTGGTTTCCCATAATTTTTCAATTGAATAATTATCAGATTCATTAAGTTCAAAATTTATATTAACTATGGGCTCATGATTTAAAAAACTAAGTTTCGAATCAATATCATTTGCTAATTTACTATATTGAAATAATCCTCCTGCAGACCCTATAACAATAGTATTTTGAAAAGATTTACTGGGTTTAAAAGTTAAATATTTATCGTCCCAAGTTAAAACACCTTTTGACTGCGTAAATAAATGTACATCAGGGTTAAAACCACCTGAGATGCAAAGCATTTTTGATTTTAATTTAGTAATTATTCCTTCAGAATCCCTGATGCTTATTTCCTCTACTTGCTTTTTTCCATCACAGCCTTCTACATGAGCATTGGTAAAAAGAGGAATATTTTCCTTATGGATAATATCTAATAAACTAGATTCAATTTTATCTCCTGATCTTGAATCTACATAAGCTTGAGGTTTACAGTTTAAATCAATTAATATTTTTATAAGACTAAAAGAAGAAGAGTTATTGCTAAAAATTACAGGACTTATATTGGGAATAACTCCGTATCTTTGAATATATTTTTCAAATGAACCTGCAAGCATAATCCCTGGTAAATCGTTATTTCGAAATGAAATTAATCTTTCTATATGCCCATTAGCAAGAATTATATGATCAGCTCTAATTTTATGAAGTATTTGATCGGCATGACCTTCTAAAGGCATCATTCCAGTAGTTAGATCCTCTATAGCAATTAAATAATTAATATAATTATATGTTGTAGCTAAGGTATTTTTTAACACTTTGATATTTTTTGAATATTCTATTTCTGTTTCAACATCTTTTATCCAAGAGGCACGATCTTTGCTCTCGATTGTTGAAATTTTATTTGAGTTTTTTAATATTCCTCCTAAATAACTGTCTTGTTCAATAAGTAAAACCTTTAGCTTGGTTTTTGCCAAGCTTTTTGCTGCTAATAAACCAGATAAACCCCCTCCAACTATTACAATATCAACATGATGATGGAGTTGAGTGCTTTTTGTTTTAAAGGGTTTGGGTGGCTTTCCTAGTCCTGCTGCTTTTCTAATTAAAGGTTCGTAAACTTTTTTCCAAAAACCTCTAGGTTTCATAAAAGTTTTATTATAAAAGCCTGCACTAAATAAAGGAGAGAGTAGGTTATTAACTGAACTCAGATCATTTTCAAGAGAAGGCCATCGATTTTGACTTTCAATTTTTAAACCTTCATATATTTGTTTTACTGTTGCTCTTGTATTGGGTTCGCTATACTCACTAAGTATCTGAACTAATGCATTTGGTTCCTCTATACCACAAGTATAAATGCCTCTAGGTCTATGGTATTTAAAACTTCTTCCAATAATCTTTATATTATTTCTGATAAGGGCTGAAGCAATTGTATCACCTTTAAATCCCTTATATTTTACCCCATCAAAAGTAAATTTTACTGACTGATGAAAAGCTATGTAAGGTGAATCTTTATTGTCTTTAGCGCTCATATTTTTCTCACCGTAAAGTTTCCAGATCCAACTTCAGGTTCTCCTGAAGGTGTTGTTAAATTGCTATTTTCAAGATCTGCGAGAGAAGGTTTCTCGTCTTTTATTTCATAAACTTTTAATACTTTATCAGTTGAAGTGTCTCTTACGGCGTTGAACCATTTTTTACAACCATGACTGTGTACCCATCTTTCAAAATAAATACCCTTAGGATTAGATCTAAAAAAAACATATTCGGACCATTCTTTATCAGAAACTTTTTCTGGATCGGAAGGTCTTGCAACATGAGCTTCTCCGCCATTAGTGAATTCACATTGTTCACGAGGGCCACAATAGGGACAATTAATAATTAACATATCTAGTGTGCTACTGCTGCAGCTCCATGTTCATCTACAAGTTTACCCGAAACAAATCTATCTAGGCTAAAAGCGGCATTAATAGAGTGAGGCTCATTTTTGGCAACAGTATGGGCAAAAACATTTGCACTTCCGGGCGTAGCTTTAAAGCCACCGGTACCCCATCCACAATTAAAGTATAATCCCTGAATATCACACTTACTTATTATAGGACTAGCATCTGGAGAAATATCTACTATCCCACCCCATTGACGCAACATCTTCATTTTTCCAAATACTGGGTACAACTCAACCATAGCTCTGATGGTATTTTCCACTACATCAAAACCTCCACGTTGAGTAAATGAGTTATAGCCATCAGTGCCCGCACCTATAACTAATTCACCTTTGTCAGATTGACTAACGTAAGCATGAACAGCATTTGACATAACCACAGTATCAATAACTGGCTTAATTGGCTCAGAGACCAATGCCTGTAAAGGCTTACTTTGAAGCGGAAGTCTAATTCCTGCGCTCTCTGCAAGTACACTTGTGTGACCAGAAGCAACTACTCCAACTTTTTTAGATTGAATAATTCCTTTGGATGTTTCCACCCCAATAACTTTTCCATTTTCAGTTAAGATTTTGTGTACCTCACAATTTTGAATGATATCAACGCCCATTTCATCAGCGCGCATAGCATAACCCCAAGCTACAGTATCATGTCGAGCCGTACCCCCTCTAGGTTGGAAAGAAGCTCCTAAAACAGGATAACGTAAATTGTCAGTATTCATAATTGGTACAAGTTTTTTAATTTCTTCTTTTGAAATCCATTTTGAATCAATACCATTAAGTGTATTGGCACTAACCCTTCTTTTTATTTCTTTAATGTCATGTTCTGTGTGAGCAAGATTCATTACTCCTCTTTGACTGAACATAACATTATAATTTAAATCATGAGTTAGACCTTCCCAAAGTTTTAAAGAATGTTCATATAAGTTTGCACTTTCATCCCACAAATAATTGGAACGAATAATTGTTGTATTTCGACCAGTGTTCCCACCGCCAAGCCATCCTTTTTCAATGACAGCAATATTAGTTAGACCATGTTCTTTTGCTAAGTAATAAGCTGTGCCTAATCCATGACCACCACCACCTATAATAATCACATCATAATTTTTTTTTGGTTCTGGACTCCTCCACATTTTTTGCCAATTCTCATGATTGGAAAATGCATTACGAGCAATATTAAATATAGAATATTTTTTCTTCATAATCGCAAACTAACAAAATTTTTAATCATCATCTACTTATTTTCAATTTCTGATTATGATTAATATGTCTGAATATTTTAGGATATTGCCTATTTAATTCACAATCGACGTTTGGTGCTTTTAAATTATTGTCTATATCAGACTGAGAAACGGTCCTAATTTCATAACTAAATCGAGAAATATTAGAATTTTCTTTTGAAGAGCTATGAAGGTGACTTCCAGAGAAGCAAAGAATTTCACCTGGCTCTATGTCTACTCTGATGATTTTTGTATTAGTGTGAAAATCTTCTAATAACTGAGGTGCGGATGGGTAATCAAATTCTCCCAATTTTCTTTTTTTAAGATAAATATCCAAGTCCCATGAAGACGTTGTATTTTTAATGGGCTTGTTAAAATAGTCCGGATAAAAAATTAATGTATTAGATTTATCTAGAGAATTAATGGGAGCCCACCAATTAACTTGTTGAAATATATTTGTACCCCAAGTGTCTCTATGAACTCCTATTCTCGAAGCCTCATAAGTTGCTTTGTTTGATTCGGCGGGAGCAATCCTCACTACAAATTTATCTCGGTAACATTCATTAATATTAAAATTAATTTCTTTTAAAATTTCTTTAAAAATATTTAAAAAAGAATCTTGATTTTTAAGAGTTTTTATTAAATTCTTTGCAATGAATTCTGCATTTTTTTCTAAATGAAGAGTATCTAGATTATTTGCATAATGAAATTTTATTTCTTTTTTTATTGAGTCGATAAGTTCGATAGATTTATCAGAGGGTGAGAATTTAAAAATAATTCCTTGAAAAAGAGATTGTTTAAAATTTTTGGTATTATCAATAAAACTTATATCTTCGATCATTAATCAAGATCACCAATATATACTCCTAAAGCTAATGCTGTTTCTACTAATGAATCTTTTTTGTCGACAACTTTATAAGTATTAATACCTTCTTCAATAGGCACATCTATCACTTTACGATCACGCCAAGCAACCATACGATTGAATTTTTTTTGAGCAAGTAGATCAACGGCATATACACCGAATGCACTTGCCAAAATCCTATCTCTTGGAGTGGGGGGAGCACCTCTTTGTACATGACCTAAAGAAGTTACCCTACATTCAATGTCTGTTTTTTTCATAATTGATTCCGATAGGTAATTACCAATTCCACCTAATCTTTTTTGGCCATCTGCAAATTCAACCATAAATTTCTTACCCTCTTCAGTCTTAACAGCTTCAGCTACAATAATTAAAGAATGAAGAATTCCTCTATTTTTCATTTGAGTTAATTTTTTAACAATATTGTCTACTGAATATTTTAATTCAGGAATAAGAATAACGTCTGCTCCTCCGGCAATGCCTGCATTTAAAGCAATATGACCCGCATCTCTTCCCATGACTTCTAAAATCATAGAGCGCTGATGACTGGCAGCAGTATGGATTAAATTATCAAGAGCTTGTGTTGCGACTTGGACGGCTGTATTAAAACCTATAGAACTTTCAGTTGCTCCAACATCATTATCAATAGTTTTGGGTATCGCTACTATATTTAAATTTCCTGCCTTAGCTATTTTATCAAGTATTGCCATACTCCCATCTCCGCCAATAACAATTAATCCATCTAGCCCAAGTAAGTGATATCCTTCACAAATATCTGCTGTTCTATCTTTAGTTGTTCCATCTGGCATTGGAAACTCAAAAGGATTACCTTTATTTGTAGTACCTAAAAAAGTACCTCCTTGTCTTAAAAGAGATCCACTAAATGTTTGATAGTCTAAAGGAATGCAGGCAACAGGACGTTGCATTAAACCAACAGTGCCATCTCTAATTCCAAAAACCTCCATACCATATGTGTCTTTAGCTCTATAAAAAATAGAGCGCACAGCAGCATTTAAACCACCGCAATCACCACCACTAGTTAAAATTCCTATTTTTTTCATAAATTTTTTATAATTAAATTAAGCTAATTTATTATATATATAATATGTATCTTATGACAACAAAATTCAAAATTGGACTTGATTATGGAGGAACTAAGGTTGAAGGCATTCTTCTAAATGAAAATGGAGAAGAGATTAAACGTAAACGTTATAATTATAATGAAGATTATTTATCTGGAGTGGAAGTGATTAAAAATTTAGTGAATGAATTTGATCAATTTGCAGAAATGCAATGTACTGTTGGTTTGGGAATACCCGGCTCTTCTTCTAACGAGACAGGATTAGTAAAAAATGCTAATGCGATTTGGCTAAATGATCAACCTTTCCAAAAAGATTTAGAAAAAATTCTAAAAAGAAACATCCGCATTATGAACGATGCAAACTGTTTTACTTTATCAGAAGCTGTTGATGGAGCAGGATCAAAATATAAAAGTGTTTTTGGTGTCATCATAGGCTCCGGATTAGGATCAGGTTTATCTTTTAATAAAACTATTATTGAGGGTGTTAACCAGGTGGCTGGCGATTGGGGACATCAGCCCTTGCCCTATCCCACTCAAGATGAGTTTGAGGCTAATGTTAATTGTCAGGTTGTGAACTGTAAGAGGCCTTTATGCGCAGAAAGATTTTTATCAGGAAAAGGTTTTGCTGAAAATTTTAATAAAAAATACAAAACAAATTTAACTTCTGAGGAAATTACAGAGCTTGAACTAAGCGGTGATGAGCGCGCTCAAAAAGAATTATCTTTATACGAAGATAGACTTGCGAGAATAATTGCCGTGATGATTGGTATTTTTGATCCAGAAGTAATTATTTTAGGAGGGGGAATGTCTAATATAGATCGTCTCTATATAAATATTCCAAAACTAATACCAAAATATGCCTTTTCTGATAAAGTTAGAAACAAAGTATTAAAAAATAAACATGGAGATTCAAGTGGTGTTAGAGGGGCCGCTTGGCTATGGAATTAATTAATAAATTATCTTTTTAACTTAAATTTCTCTGATAGAGTTTAAAAATTAATTATGAAAAAAATTAATTGGGGAATCATTAGTTCGGCATTAATTGCAAGAGAGCATCTAATTCCTGGCATTCAGCAATCTAAAAATAGTACTGTTTATGGTCTTGCTAGTAGAAATAAAAATACAGCCTTAAAAATTTCTAAAGCCCATAAGATTCCTCATAGCTATGATAGTTATAAAAAAATGTACAAAGATAAAAATATTCAAGTCGTCTATAATCCCTTACCCAATCATTTACATCTATCTTCAACTATTGAGGCTTGCAAAAATAAAAAACATGTTCTCTTAGAGAAGCCCATTACATTAAAAGCTAAAGATGTAGATAAATTAATTAAAGTCGCAAAAGAAAATAAGGTTATTGTAAAAGAAGCTTTTATGGTGAGATATCACCCACAGTGGCTATGGGTAAAAAAATATATTAAGGATGGAAAAATAGGTACATTAAAATCAATTCAAACTTCCTTCTCATTCTTTAATGATGATCCAAAAAATATAAGAAATATTAAAAAATATGGAGGAGGCACAGTCTATGATATCGGATGTTATCCAGTACTCATCTCAAGATTTTTATTAGATAAAGAGCCAAAAAGAGTTGTGTCTAGTTCAATCATTCATAAAACTTTTAAAGTTGATACTTTAACTTCAGCTATTTTAGACTTCGATGGAGTTTTTAGTACTTTTACTTGCTCAACTCAGTCTGCTCTAAATCAACAGGTAGTTATTACCGGAACAAAAAAGACAATTGTTATTGAAAATCCTTTTAACCCTAAAGGACAGGCGACAAATATTATAATTTACAAAGGATCATCAATATTTCGTAAAGACAATGAATTAAAAGTAATTCCAAAATCTAATCACTATACTAATCTTGTTGAAGCTTTCTCAGATCATTTAATTAAAAAAACAAAAATAGATTATGGTTTAATGGATGCAAAAAAAAATATGAAAGTTTTAGATGCTTTATTTAAATCAGCAAAAAATAAGAAATGGGAAAAGGTTTAATTTTATAAAATTTGGACTGTTAGCTTGAAAATAATGCAAATGCATTTGAAAAATCGTTAAAACGCTTAGGCATTGTTTTATCTCCTGAGAATCTATTAAGTTTTTTTTAGTATGTTTTTATATACTAGTATTCTTTTTGTGATCTATTGCTTTATTGATTATTAAACGCTAAAAATAAATCTAATAAATTCAAAGGATACAAATGACTAAAGGACAAAAAGCAGGTGATGGACCAATTGCAGTTGAAGTTGAAAAAGATAAATCTTATTACTGGTGTTCATGTGGTAAATCAAAAAATCAACCCTTTTGTGATGCTTCACACAAA
>JAQBUY010000143.1 GCA_027623775.1 Pseudomonadota bacterium | reverse complement strand
CTCTATAGCTTCAATTGAAGGGCTAATTATTTTCCGAATTAAAATAATAAATAGAAATATTATGACTCCTATTAAGATATTTCTTTTTTTTGATTGCGTTATTTTTTTTAAGATAATTTTAATTAAAAAAACTAATAATACCACTAATCCAATTGAAGTTAATACTCCCATTCCTCCTACGTTCCAAGCCTCTTCTATTGGATTAACAGACACTAAAACTGCAGCTAAACCACCTAAAGCAGTAAAGCCCATTACTCCAAAATTTATTAATCCGGCATAACCCCATTGAATGTTTACACCAATACTCATTACTGCAGAAATTAAACATAAATTTAATATTGAAAGAGCAACTCCCCAAGATTGAGCTATTCCCACAATTATTAGTAAGGTTGCCATAATAGCAAATGATAAAATTACATTTTCATTTTCTCTCATAAAACTTTTCCTTTAAAAATTCCATTGGGTCTAAATAGTAAGACTATTACAAGAATAGAAAATGAAACTGCAAATTTATAATCTGTTGATAGTAATTGCATTAAACTTGTTGGTTCTAAGCTTTCAGGTAATAGATAAATCAATACTTTCTTATAAGCGTAAGTAAGCATAATTTCTGAAAAAGCTACAAGGAAACCTCCAAAAAATGCTCCTAGAGGATTACCAATTCCGCCAACAATGGCAGCTGCAAATATAGGTAATAAATTATTAAAGTAGGTAAAAGGTTTAAAGCTTTTATCAAGTCCGTACAAAGTTCCTGCAACTGTAGCTAAGATAGAAGCTATTACCCATGTAATCATCACCACTCTATTAGGGTCTATGCCTGAGAGTAATGCTAAGTCTTCATTATTTGAGTAAGCTCTCATACTTTTACCTGTTTTTGTTTTATCTAAAAACCAAAATAATAATAATGTGATAAAGATAGTTGTGACTAAAGTTATTAGTTGTGTTGATTTAATTGAAAGACCTTCATTTAAACCTGTTAATTCTTTAAATTTATTTGCTTCAATTAAAAATTTCTGACCATCAAAAAACTGTCTATCACCAGTCCCTATAACTACCCTAACAATACCATTTAACACAAACATTAATCCTAAGCTAACTACAATTAAAGTTACCCCAGGACTTTTTTTTATTCGGTAATACTCAAATATAATTTTATCAAAAAAAAGACTAACAAGGATGGTTGCAATTATAGCAAAAGGTAAAGCTAATAAAGCAGTAGGAAGAAAGCCAAATGAAATTCCCATAGACTGAAACTTCCAAGTAATTAAAATACTTATCATAGTTCCAAAAGCCATTAAATCACCGTAAGCAAAATTAGCAAATCTCAAAACTCCGTATATTAAAGTTACTCCTATTGCTCCTAATGCTAATTGAGAACCATAAGTTAAAGCTGGAACGATAACAAAATTGAGCATAAGAACTATTGCATTTAGAAAATCCATTTAACCTCCAAGAAAAGACTTTCTGACCTCAGGGTCATTTAATAGCTCTTTTCCGCTCCCAGAGTACTTATTTTCACCCATAACTAACACATAACCTCTATCTGAAATATTCAAAGCTTGTCTAGCATTTTGCTCCACCATGAGTATTGCCACATTTTTTTCTTTAATTTTTAAAATATGTTCAAATAGTTCATCCATAACTATAGGTGAAACTCCTGCTGTTGGTTCATCTAGCATGAGCACTGAAGGTTTTATCATTAAAGCTCTACCAATTGCCACTTGTTGTCTTTGACCTCCCGATAGTTCTACAACAATTTGATTTTTTTTTTCGTGAAGAATAGGAAATAAATCATATATTTCATCAATAGTTTCTCTGTATGTATCATCTCTTAAGAAGCCACCCATTTCTAAATTTTCTTGTACGGTCATTTCAGTAAAAACATTTTTTGTTTGAGGTACAAAAGACACACCAAGTTTTACTCGTTTTTGAGTAGTTAACTTAGATATATCTTTTCCTTCGATGGTAACTTCGCCTGAAGATAACTCAAGCATTCCTAACATAGCTTTCATAGCAGTAGATTTTCCTGCACCGTTAGGTCCAAGAATAGAAACAATCTCACCTCTATTAACTTCAAAAGAGCATGAGTGAATTATATCAATTCCTCCATAGCCACCTGTTAAATTTTTAGCTGAGAAATACATTTAATTCACACCTTTACCTAAATAAGATTCAATAACTTTTTCATTTTTCTTTACTTCATCTGATGATCCTTCGAATAGAACGGAACCTTCAGTTAAAACAATAACAGGATCACATAATCTACTAATAAAATCCATATCATGCTCAATCATACAAAAAGTATAACCTCTTTCCTGATTTAGTTTTAAGATGGACGACCCTATATCCTTTAATAATGTTCTATTCACACCAGCTCCAACTTCATCTAAAAAAACTATTTTTGCATCAACCATCATTGTTCTTCCAAGTTCAAGAAGTTTTTTTTGTCCACCGGATAAATTTCCAGCTATTTCATTGGTAAGATGAGTAAGTTTTAAAAATTCTAAAACATCAAAAGCTTTATCTCTAATTATTTTATCTTCTTCTTTAACTAATTTTGGATTAAACCAAGTATAAATTAATTTTTCACCTTTTTGATTTCCAGGAACCATCATTAGATTTTCAAGAACAGTTAAATTTGTAAATTCATGAGCAATTTGAAATGTTCTTAAAATACCCATAGAAAAAAGGTCGTAAGAGGGAATTCCTGTTATATTTTTATTATTATAGTAAATTTCTCCATTAGTAGGAGGTAGGTTTCCAGTAATGACATTAAATAGGGTGCTCTTACCGGACCCATTAGGACCGATTATTCCAGTTATTGACCCTACCTCAATTGAAAGGGAGCAATTATTTAAAGCCTTTAGACCCCCAAAGTTCTTACTTAGATTTTTTA
>JAQBUY010000019.1 GCA_027623775.1 Pseudomonadota bacterium | reverse complement strand
ACTAATATAATGATGCGCGGATGTGGCGGAATGGTAGACGCACTGGTTTTAGGTACCAGCGGAGCAATCTGTGGGAGTTCGAGTCTCTTCATCCGCACCAAATAAATGGAAAAAAAATGAATTATAAATCAATTGAAAAAAAAGACCATTTATCTCAATATGAGGTAAGTTTAGACAAAGCTGCTATAGAGAATATTATATCTGATAAGATTTTACAAAAACAAGAAACATTTGTGGTTTCAGGATTTAGAAAAGGTAAAGTTCCTACTAGTATAATAAAATCTAAAATAGGACCTCAGATTGAAAATGAAGTTATAAATGAAGAAATTTCAAAAAATATTTCAGAAATAACCGATAAAGAAAAAATCGTTTCACTTATTCAGCCACAACTTGATTTTAAAGATAATTTTAATTTTAATGTATCTTTTTATCACAAACCAAAAATTGATATTGAAGGACTTAAAGCGACAGAAATTAAAGCATATAAAGTGGATATCAAGAAGTCAGATATCGATGATTTCAGAGATAAAATTAGAAAAGAATATTATACTTTGGAGGAAGAAAAGAAAGTAACTAAAGAGTCTGTAGTTGATTTTGAAATTACTAACTTTTCTGAAGAGTTAAAAGCTATCTTTTCTCAAAAACAAGTCAGAATTGATCTTACAACTGACACTAAGGAAGTAATATTTGATCAAATTAAAAATATTTTAATTGGTAATGAAATAAAAAAAAAATTAGAAACAAGTATCAACAATCTAAAAATTGAAATTGAAATTGTGAATTCTTATAAGAAGATTTATCCAGGAACTGACGAAGATCTTTTAAAGGTACTTAAAATAAATGATATTGAAGAATTAAATACTCAAATTAATAAAAAATTATCTGATGACACAGAATTTATGAAAAAAGATTTTTATATTGAGGAGATTTTAAAAACATTTTTAGATAAAGAAAATATTCATATACATGAAGAAGTAATTAATATTGAATTAAAGAGAAATTATTCTATTGATACAAAAGACATTAAGGATGAACATAAGGAAAGAAACGAAAGTCTTAAAAAAATGTTGTTAGACAATATAAAGAAAGATGTGATTTATTCAGAACTAGTATCTTTTTTTAAAGTTTCAGTAGATCAAAAAGAACTCCAGGAATATTTGAAAACTTATTATGGTGAAAAGATAGATCAAAAGACTGCTGAAATGGGTTATGCTACATTATTGAGAAATAAAATAGCCGAAGAATCAATGAAAACTTTTAAAGTTAAAGAAACCAAGTTAAGCTTAACTAATTTTATGAAATTAAGAACCCTTGAACGGGGTCATGACCATGACCACAAACATGACCATGAAGATAATCATGACCATGAAGATGATAATGCCCGCGGAAACGATAAAAAATGAGTTTAGATATGAATTTAGTTCCAATAGTAATTGAGCAGTCTGGAAAAGGTGAGAGGTCGTTTGATATTTTTTCTAGACTCCTAAGAGAAAGAATTATTTTTTTAACAGGACCTATAGAAGACAATTTAGCATCATTAATATGTGCTCAGATGCTTTTTTTAGAATCTGAAGCTCCTGACGAACCAATTAGCCTCTATATCAATTCTCCTGGTGGAGTAGTTTCTGCTGGATTAGCGATGTACGACACGATGCAGTATATTAAATCTCCAGTATCAACTGTATGTCTAGGTCAAGCAGCTTCAGCTGCTTCATTAATATTATGCGCGGGTGCCTCAGGCGCTAGGTACGCTACTCCTAATTCAAAAATTATGATTCATCAACCTTCTGGTGGATTTTCAGGTCAGGCCACAGATATAAAAATTCAAGCAGAAGAAATTTTAAAAACAAAAAAAAGAATTAATGAAATTTATCAAAAACATTTAAATATTAGTATTAATGAAATTGATAAAGCTATGGAGAGAGATAGATTTTTTGATCCACAAGAAGCAATGAAATTTGGATTAATAGACAAAGTCATTTCTAAAAGGGATGATATGTAATGGTAGATTTACCGATAGCTACTGATAATAAAAAAATCTCATGTTCTTTTTGCGGTAAAATCCAAGAAGAAGTAAAAAAATTAATAGCAGGACCTAATGTTTACATCTGTAATGAGTGTGTAGTTTTATGTAAGGATATACTTGTTGAAGATGATAAAATTGATACTAAAAAAAAATTTGAAATACCAAAACCAAGTGAAATTTTTAATTACTTAGAGAATCATATTATAGGACAAGAACAAGCTAAAAAGATTTTAGCTGTAGCTGTATATAATCACTATAAAAGAGTCCAAAAACCACTTAAAGACATTGAGATATCTAAATCAAATATTTTATTAATAGGTCCTACGGGTTGTGGTAAAACTTTACTAGCTCAAACTTTAGCAAAGTTTCTTAATGTCCCATTTACTATTGCTGATGCGACTACTTTAACAGAGGCGGGTTATGTGGGCGAAGACGTAGAAAATATAATTCTTAGATTACTCCAACAGTGTGATTATGATGTAAGTGCAGCTCAAAAGGGAATTGTTTATATCGATGAAATAGACAAAATTGGAAGAAAAAGTGAAAACCCTTCCATTACAAGAGATGTTTCTGGTGAGGGTGTGCAGCAGGCACTTCTGAAAATTATTGAGGGTACAATTTCAAGCGTTCCTCCCCAGGGAGGTAGAAAACATCCTCAGCAGGAATTCTTACAGGTTGATACAAAAGATATTCTTTTCATATGTGGCGGTGCTTTTGAGGGGGTTGATAAAAT
Organism: Pseudomonadota bacterium; assembly: GCA_027623775.1. GTDB lineage: Bacteria > Pseudomonadota > Alphaproteobacteria > HIMB59 > HIMB59 > HIMB59. The sequence goes on along the minus strand of JAQBUY010000019.1, from coordinate 15,911 downwards.
TATTAAAAATAGAATAAATAAAAAAACAATTGGTTTCAATAAATCCATTGATGAAAATCAAGGGTTAAAATCTAATTTAGAAAATGACGATTTAATTAAATTTGGATTAATTCCTGAATTAGTAGGTAGATTGCCAGTAAATGCACATTTGGAAGAACTTAGTCTTGAAGATCTGGAGAAAATTTTAACTATACCTAAAAATGCAATCGCAAAACAGTACGAAGCTCTTTTTTCTTTTGAAGGAGTTTCGTTTGAGATAACCGATGATGGTAGAAAGCAAATAGCATTATTAGCTCAAGAAAAAAAAATAGGAGCTAGAGGGCTTAGATCTATTTTAGAAAAAATACTATTGGAATGTATGTTTGATATCCCAGATAAAAATTCAGTTGATAGGGTAGTGTTAAATAAGGACGCAGTCATAAATAACCAGCCTATATTGATTTTTAAAGAAAAAGAGAAAATAAAAAAAAAAGTAGGTGAAAATTAAAAATTCCTCACTATCTTATTAGTATGGATATAAATATTGTAACTGGCCCAATTCTACCTCTTAGAGATTTAGTAGTATTTCCTTCAATAACATCACCGCTTTTTGTCGGTAGATCTAAATCAATTGATGCAATAAATTATGCAATGGATAAAAATGATAAAATTATTTATCTTTTTACACAAAAAGAACCTACGGAAGACAATCCTACGTCTAAAGATATTTATACATACGGTGTAAAATCTAAAATCATTCAATTTTTGAAACTTCCTGATAATACTTATAAAGTACTAACAGAAGGACTTGAGATTTATAAAATTAAGTCTGAAATCAAAGATTCAAATTCATTTCTTTCTGCAAACCTTGAAAAGGTCATTATTACAAAAAAAAATAGCGCAGAGCAAAAGGCTTCCTTAAGAGTTCTTAAAAATGAATTTCAAAATTATATCCAAAATATAGGAAACAATAACGATATATTAGAAGGTTTGCTTAACATCGATGATCCTTATCAGTTTGTTGACAATGTTTACTATAATTTAAATATGAGTATAGACGATAAGCAAAAAAACCTTGAGACAATTGATGTTAATAAAAAAATTAAAAATTTACTTAATTATTTTTCTAAGGAGCTTAGTTTTTCAGCTTTAGAAAAGAAAATTAAAAATAGAGTTAAAAGGCAAATGGAAAAAACTCAGAGAGAATACTATTTAAATGAGCAAATGAAGGCCATTCAAAAAGAACTAGGAGAAGGTGAAGATGGCAATAATGAATACGCAGAAATAGAGAAGAAGATTAATGAAGTTACTCTATCTAAAGAAGCAAAAGAAAAAGCTCTTAATGAGTTTAAAAAATTAAAAACTATGAGCCCCATGTCTGCAGAAGCTTCAGTGATTAGAAATTATTTAGAATGGATTTTAGATATACCTTGGAATAAGTTTTCTGACGAGAATAATAATATTAACACTGCTGAAAAAATACTTAATGAAGATCATTATGGTCTTGAAAAAGTAAAAGAAAGAATCCTTGAGTTTTTAGCCGTTAAAAAAAGATCAAATAAGACTACTGGTACTATTCTCTGTTTTATTGGCCCTCCTGGAGTTGGTAAAACATCTTTAGGTAAATCCATCGCTAGAGCTACAGGAAGAGAGTTTGCGAAATTTTCTTTAGGTGGAATTCGCGATGAGGCTGAAGTAAGAGGTCATAGAAGGACTTATATAGGATCAATGCCAGGTAGATTTATTCAAGCTATGAAAAAAACTAAAACTTCTAATCCTGTAATTTTATTAGACGAAATTGATAAAATTGGAAATGATTGGAGGGGAGATCCTTCTTCTGCTTTATTAGAAGTATTAGATCCTGAACAAAATAATCAATTTAATGATCACTATTTAGAAGTTGATTACGATTTATCAAATGTAATGTTTATATGTACGGGCAATACTTTTAATATACCTGGCCCACTTTTAGATAGATTGGAAGTGATAGAAGTATCTGGTTATACGGAAAAAGAAAAAGTTGAAATTGCTAAAAGATATTTAGTTCCTAAAAAAATGAAAAAAAATATTGTTAAATCTTCCGAATTTAAGTTTGGTAAAGATGCTATTACAAAAATCGTAAGAGACTATACTAGGGAGTCAGGAGTTAGATCTCTTGAACAACTCTTTGATAAGCTTTTTAGAAAATTAGTTTATAGACTAGAGAGAAATAAATCTAAAAATAAAAAACCTTTTCTTTTTGATTCAAAATCTATTGTAAAATTTCTTGGTGCTGAAAGATTCAAAAACGCAACTATTGGTAAAAAAAGTTTAGTAGGTATTACTCATGGATTAGCCTGGACTTCTGTTGGAGGAGAATTATTAAATATAGAAGTAAATCTTTCATCTGGTAAAGGGATGATTAATGCTACTGGTAAACTCGGTGATGTTATGAAAGAGTCAATTACTGCAGCATTAGGTTATATCAAGTCTAATTCTATTGAGTTTGGAGTTAATCCAAAAGTTTTTGATAAAGTTGATATTCATGTCCACGTTCCTGAAGGAGCAGTCCCTAAAGATGGGCCAAGCGCTGGTGTTACTATATTTACGTCTCTTATTTCTGCTTTAACTGAAATAAAAGTTAAGAATGACGTAGCTATGACAGGGGAAATTACATTAAAAGGTAGAGTATTGCCTATTGGAGGCTTGAAAGAAAAGTTATTGGCCGCAATTAGATATGGAATAAAGACAGTTATCATTCCTAAAGATAACGAAAAAGATCTTTTAGAAATACAAAAAGATATTCAAAACAAACTCACTATTAAATCTGTAGAGTATGCAAGAGAAGTGCTTGATATAGTTTTAATGTCAAAAATAGCTAAAATTGACAAAAAACTTGATTGGAGAAACATAGTTTCTGATGCAGTCAATAAAAAAATCATTAAAAATCAAGAAAAAACTTTCGTTAATTAATATATTTCTGTTGATTTCAAAGCATTATTCTTAATAGAATGAATATATAGAATCACAAGGAGGTTCATAATGAACAAGAATGAATTAATCGCAGAATATAGCTCAAAAAATAGTGTTGCAAAAGCAGATGCAACAAAAGCAGTAGACAGTCTTTTCGAAATTATTACTGATACACTTAAGTCTGGTGGGGATGTTAAGATTGCAGGTTTTGGTACTTTTAAGGTAGCAGATACTAAAGCAAAAACAGGTAGAAATCCTAGAACTGGTGAATCTATTCAAATAGCTGCATCAAAAAAACCAAAATTTCTTGCTGGTAAACAATTAAAAGAACTAATAAAGTCCACAGTCTAATAAATAGGGTGATTAGCTCAGTTGGTAGAGCATCTCGTTTACACCGAGAGGGTCGGCGGTTCGAGTCCGTCATCGCCCACCATTTATTAGTACGCCTGGGGGCGTAGTTCAGTTGGTTAGAACGCCTGCCTGTCACGCAGGAGGTCGCGAGTTCGAGTCTCGTCGCTCCCGCCACTTACATTTAAGTAGTTTTCATTAAAATTGTAAAATATTCCTGTTGCGTCATTTTTTTGATTAGCATTCTTAATTTTTTTAACTAAATTGATTATTTTATGCATAACAGTGATTATTTTTTTATATTAGTTTTTATTCTCATAGCAATGGGAATGGCTATTGCTATGTTTTTGTTATCAAAAATCTTAGCGCCCAACTCACCAGATAGTGAAAAGCTCTCAGCTTATGAATGTGGCTTTGAAGCCTTCGATGATGCTAGATCAAAGTTTGATGTTAGATTTTATTTAGTATCTATTTTATTTATTATTTTTGATTTAGAGATAGCCTTTCTATTTCCATGGGCAGTAAGTTTAAAAAATATAGGAGCTCTAGGTTTTTATTCCATGATGTTTTTTTTATTTATTCTGACAATTGGTTTTATTTATGAGTGGAAAAATGGAGCATTAGATTGGGAGTAGAAGATTACAACTCTTTAAGTCTAGAAGAAGTTTTTGAAAAAAAAGGTTTCGTAACTTCCAATTTTGAAAATTTAATTAATTGGGCTAGAGCAGGATCTTTGTGGCCTATGACTTTTGGTTTAGCTTGTTGCGGTGTCGAGATGATGCATTCTTATATGAGTAGATATGACCTAGATAGATTTGGCGTAATTCCAAGAGGTTCACCTAGACAATCTGATGTAATGATTGTTGCCGGAACTTTAACTAACAAAATGGCATCAGCATTAAGAAAAGTTTATGACCAAATGCCAGAGCCAAGATGGGTTATTTCTATGGGCTCATGTGCTAATGGTGGAGGCTACTATCATTATTCTTATTCGGTAGTTAGAGGCTGCGATAGAATTGTTCCTGTCGATATTTATGTTCCAGGATGTCCTCCTACTGCAGAAGCATTAATTTATGGTATTATGCAACTTCAAGATAAAATAACTAATAAGAAAAAAATTTACAGATAATAAATGATATCAAAAATTTTAAAGAAATATTCTATAGGTAATTTTTATTATCCAATAAAATCAGACGCAGAAGGGATTTTAATTAAAAGTGACCTCATTATAGAAATAGTTCAAAAATTAAAAGAAGATAAAGATTTATTATTTGATCAACTTGTAGATATCACCGCAACTGATAATCTTCAGTCTGAGGCTATTTCTACAAATGATAGATTTACAATAATTTACACTTTTCTTAGTTTGATAAATAATAAAAGATTTTTTATTTTTACTAATGTTTCTGAAGATAACCCGACTATAGAATCCATTACTAAAATTTTTGAATCTGCTAATTGGTACGAAAGAGAGTGTTATGATCTCTTTGGTATTAATTTTAAAAATCATCCCAGTCTTCAAAGAATAATGAATGATTATAATTTTAATGGCCATCCTTTAAGAAAAGATTTCCCTTTAACGGGATACGAAGAGGTTAGGTATGACGATAATTTAAAAAGAGTTGTTTATGAGCCGGTGGACCTAAAGCAAGAATTTAGAGATTTTGATAATGAAAGCCCGTGGGAAGGTATAAAAGATATTATCAGTGAGGAGTTAAAAAAATAATCCTATGTCTGAAATTTTTAAACCAGTCACTTTAAATTTTGGCCCTCAACATCCAGCTGCACACGGAGTACTGAGACTTTTAGTTCAATTAGATGGCGAAGTTGTTAATAAAGCAGAACCACATATAGGTTTACTCCATCGTGGTACAGAAAAGCTAATTGAATATAAGACTTATACCCAAGCTATTCCTTATTTTGATAGACTTGATTATGTATCTCCGATGTGTCAGGAGCATGCCTTCGCACTTTCAGTAGAGAATTTACTAAATATAAAAGCACCAATAAGAGCTCAGTATATTAGAGTTATGTTTGCAGAAGTTACAAGAATTCTAAATCACTTATTAAATATTCCTGCTTTTGCAATGGATATAGGGGCAGCAACTCCTATGCTATGGGCTTTTGAAGAGCGTGAAAAAATGCTTGAGTTTCATGAGGCTGTTTCAGGAGCACGTTTTCATGCTGCTTACTTTAGACCAGGGGGAGTGCATCAGGATTTACCAGATGGATTAACTGAAAAAATGCAATTATATTTTAAAAATTTTCCTAAATTTATCGATACCTTAGAAGAGTTATTAACTGAAAATAGAATTTTTAAACAACGCTCAGTGGATATTGGTATTTTACCAAAAGTAGAGGCTATTAATCTTGGTTGTAGTGGTCCTGTTCTTAGGGCAAGTGGAGTGGCTTGGGACCTTAGAAAATCACAACCCTATGATGTTTATTCTGAAATAGATTTTAGAATCCCGGTTGGAAAAACTGGAGATACTTACGATCGTTACTTAGTTCGAATGGAAGAAATGAGAGAGTCTGTAAAAATTATTTTACAATGTATAGAAAAAATTCCTAAAGGTCCTGTCATGATTGAAGATAATAAAATTACCCCTCCCAGAAGATCTGAAATGAAAAATTCTATGGAAGCAATTATTCATTATTTTAAATTATTTACAGAAGGTTATAGAGTTCCAACTGGAATTACTTACGTTCCTGTTGAGGCACCAAAAGGAGAGTTTGGACCTATACTAATTTCTGATGGATCTTCAAAACCATATAGATGTAAATTAAGAGTCCCTGGATTTGCTCACCTACAGGCTTTACATTTTTTATCTAAAGGTCATCAGCTTGCTGACATACCTGCAATTCTTGGAAGTTTAGATATTGTATTTGGAGAGGTGGATAGATGAGTTCTGGACATCCAGGTTTAACAAATACTTTTTTAGAAAAAGGATCTCCTTTTAAATGGAGTGATGAGAGCCTTAAGGAAATTGAAATTATTAAATCTAAATATCCTACTGAAAGAATTCAGAGCGCGGTAATGCCTTTATTATATCTCGCACAAAAACAAAACGATAATTGGTTGAGCGTTGAATGTATTGACTTAATTTCTCAAACTTTAAATATGCCTAAAATTAGAGTTGCAGAAGTTGCTTCCTTTTATTCTATGTTTAATTTAAAACCAGTGGGTAAAAATCTTATTCAGATTTGTAGAACATCTCCTTGTTGGCTCAGAGGCTCAAATAAAATAACAAAAACAATACGCAGTGAAACTGATTGTGATATAAATCAAACTAGTGATGATGGTCTATTTACTGTTGTTGAAGTTGAATGTCTTGGGGCTTGTTCAAATGGACCTATGATACAAATCAATGATGAATTTTTTGAAGATTTAAATCAAACTAATACTAAACAAATAATAGATAATATTAAAAATAATAAACCAAATAAAGTTGGCTCACAAATAGGAAGGTCTTCTTCAGAAAATGCTAAATAAAGAAGATAAAATTTTTACAAATTTACATGGCTTTGAAGATCCTTTTCTGAAGGGAGCTTTAAATAGAGGCGTTTGGTCTACTACAAAAGAAATTCTTAAAAAAGAACCGAATGAAATTATTGAGTTAGTTAAATCTAGTCAGCTTAGAGGCAGGGGCGGTGCTGGTTTTCCTACTGGTCTTAAGTGGTCATTTATGCCTAAAGATACTGGCAAGCAACATTATTTAGTTGTTAATGCTGATGAATCCGAACCTGGTACTTGCAAAGATAGAGAGATGATCAGGAATGATCCTCATATGCTTATTGAAGGTTGTTTAATTTCCTCTTACGCAATACAAGCATCAAAATGTTATATCTATATTAGAGGTGAATATTTTTTTGAATATCAACAGCTTGAAAAAGCTATTAAGGAAGCGTATGAAAAAAACCTTATTGGTAAAAATGCTTGTGGCAGTAGTTTTGATTTCGATTTATATGTTCATCGTGGAGCTGGCGCATACATTTGTGGTGAAGAAACAGCCTTATTAGAAAGTTTAGAAGGTAAAAAAGGACAACCTAGACTAAAACCTCCTTTCCCAGCAGGTGCTGGTCTTTATGGAATGCCTACTACAATTAATAATGTTGAATCAATTGCTGTGGTACCAACTATATTAAGAAAAGGTCCTGATTGGTTTAAAGCTTTAGGCTCAGAAAACAATACTGGAACCAAAGTATATTGTATTTCTGGAAACGTTAATAATCCATGTACCATAGAGGAAGAAATGGGAATCCCTTTAAAAGAATTAATTGAAAAGTATGCTGGTGGTGTTCAGGGGGGGTGGGAAAATCTTTTAGCTATTATACCAGGTGGCTCTAGTACTCCATTATTGCCGAAAAATATTTGTGAAACAGTAAAAATGAATTTTGATGATTTGAAAGCTAATGGTTCAGGCTTAGGAACAGCAGGCATTATAGTTGTTAGTAAAGATTTTGATGTTGCTGAAGTTATAGAAAGGTTTTCTCATTTTTATAAACATGAAAGTTGCGGTCAATGCACTCCCTGTAGAGAAGGCACAGGTTGGATGCACAGAATGATGCAAAAATTAATTAAAGGCGATATATCTCCCGAGCAATTAGAATTATTAGAAAATGTAACTAAGCAAATAGAAGGTCATACTATTTGCGCATTTGGAGATGCCGCAGCTTGGCCAATACAAGGGTTAATTAAAAACTTTAAGACTGAATTACTTTCTAGGTATAAGGAAAATAGATAAACTTATGAATGATGAAAATTTAATAACTATTAAAGTTAATCAGAAAGAAGTCGAAGTTAATAAAAATTTAACTGTTATGCAGGCATGCGAAATTGCAGGTGAGGAAATACCAAGATTTTGCTATCATGATAAATTATCTATAGCAGGTAACTGTAGAATGTGTCTTGTTGAGGTTGAGAAAGTTCCTAAACTTATGTCTTCTTGTGATATGCCTTTAATGGAAGGTATGTCGATTATTACAAATTCAGAAAAGGTTAAATCAGGTAGAAAAGGGGTGATGGAATTCCTCTTAATAAATCATCCATTAGACTGTCCTATTTGCGATCAGGGTGGTGAGTGCGATCTTCAAGATCAGGCTATGTATTATGGTTTTGATAAATCAAGATTTAGTGAAAACAAAAGAGCTGTTGAAAATAAAAATATGGGGCCATTAGTAAATACTATTATGACTAGATGTATTCATTGCACTAGATGTGTACGTTTTGCTTCTGAAGTTGCAGGTGTTCCTGAAATAGGAATGCTTGGTAGAGGTGAAAATGCAGAAATTACTACTTATTTAGAAAAATCCATAACTTCTGAACTATCAGGTAATGTGATTGACTTATGTCCTGTTGGAGCTCTTACAAGTAAGCCTTATAAATTTAAAGCTAGACCTTGGGAGTTAAAAAGAACTGATAGTATTGATATATTTGACGGCGTCGGTTCAAATATAAGAATTGATAGTAGGGCTGAAGAAATACTAAGAATTACCCCAAGAGTTAACGAAGATATTAATGAAGAGTGGATTACAGATAAGGTAAGATTTAATTATGATGCTTACTATAATCAAAGAATTGATAAACCTTATATTAAGAAAGGTTCAAAACTATTAGCGTCTAACTGGGACGAAAGTTTAGATATTTTAAAAAATAAGCTTAAAAAATCATCTCCTTTTGCTTTGGTGGGACCTCAAACTGATTTAGAAACTGGTTATGCAGTTAGTAAATTTATGTCTAATTTTGGATCTGATAGAGTAGAAGTTAGAACTGACAATCAAACAATATTAAATAATAATCCATTTAGTTATATTTTTAATAGTAGCATTTTAAATGTAGAAGAATCGGATTTGATAATTTTAATTGGCGTTAATCCTAAAATTGAAGCACCTATAATAAATTATAAAATTTTAAAATCTTACAATAAAGGCAATGATATTTATAATATAGGAGACAATATCAACTTAAACTACCCTACTAATTATTTAGGTAAAGATATTAACTCTTTACAAGATCAAAAATTAATTGAAAAAATCAAAAAATCAAAATATCCAATTATTATTGTTGGCTCTGCATACTCAACTCACGCAACTCCAGAAGATTTAAAATCGTTATTTGTTTTTTCTAAAAATTATAATTTAATCACTGAAAGTAAAAATAATTTAAATTTTCTAACTCCATATGCTTCAAGGGTAGGGCAGCTTCTTATAGGAAATACTCAAAGTCAAGAATTTGAACCTATGAATTTTCTTGAATCTAAATTTAAAGACGGCTCTTATGATTTATTACTTTCTTTTAATTCAGAAGAAATCTCAAATCCAATATTTAAAGATATATTTAAAGTTTATTTTGGTCATCATGGAGACTTAGGGGCTATGTCTGCTGATTTAGTTCTTCCTACACCTCTATATACTGAAAAAAATTCTACCTTTATTAATACCGAAGGGAGACCCCAAGAGGCTTTTAAATGTCATAATACAATAGGTCAAGCCAAAGAAGAGTGGACTATTTTGAAGAAATTGTCTGAATTAATGGATTATAGAAATGATTTTAACTCATTTAACGATGTTAGGTCAGGTTTGTTGAAGGATTTCAAATTCAACTTTGAGTTCAATAGTATTATCGATTTTAACTTAGTAATTAATTTTGACGATACTATTAAGTTCAAATCATCAACTTTTAATTACCCAATAAATAATTTCTATTTTTCAGATGTCGTATCAAAAAATTCAAAAATAATGGCAAAATGTGTTGAGGAAAATACGAATATTAAACAAGAGAAAGTTGTTAACCGATAATGGAGCTGACTTTAATAGATATTTTACTTGGCATTCTTAAAATTTTTTCATTTGTAATGCCTGTTTTAATTTCAGTTGCTCTTTTGGTTTACTTAGAAAGAAAAGTTCTTGGTGCTGTTCAGCTCAGAAGAGGCCCTAACGTTGTTGGTCCTTTTGGTATTTTACAAAGTTTTGCTGATGTTATAAAATTAATTACAAAAGAAAATATTCTTCCTTCAAATTCTAATAAGTTTTTATTTATATTTGCACCCATGTTAACTCTTTTACTTAGTTTAATTGCTTGGGCTGTTATTCCAATAAGTTCAAAATATGTCATAGCGGATATCAACATAGGTATTTTATATTTATTTGCCGTTTCATCTTTTGGTGTTTATGGAGTTATCATTGCCGGTTGGGCAAGTAATTCCAAATATCCTTTTCTTGGTGCTTTAAGATCCGCTGCACAAATGATTTCCTATGAGGTTTCTATTGGCTTTGTTATTATTACAGTTTTACTATGTGTCGGTTCATTAAACCTTACAGATATAGTGGAAAGTCAAAAAAATGTCTGGTTTGTTTTGCCATTATTTCCAATGTTTATCGTATTTATTATCTCATGCTTGGCTGAAACAAATAGACTCCCTTTCGATTTGCCTGAAGACGAGGCTACTTTAGTTGCTGGATTTTTTACTGAATATTCATCTATTTCATTTGGATTATTTTTTCTCGCAGAATATGCGAACATGATTTTAATGAGCTCTTTGACTGTGATTTTATTTTTAGGAGGCTGGTATCCTCCTATAGATTTATTCCCCTTTAATGCTATCCCAGGTTTAGTTTGGTTTTCATTAAAGGTTTTTTTAATTCTTTTTGTTTTTTTATGGGTGAGAGCAACATTTCCGAGATATAGATATGACCAATTAATGAGATTGGGTTGGAAAATATTTTTACCTTTGACTCTAATTTGGGTCATTTTAACTTCTGCTTTTTTATATTATTTTGAAATGCTGCCACAATAAATGAAATCTATAATTAGACATATAAAATCTTTTTTACTTTATGAGTTAGTAAAGGGTTTAGCTCTTACTCTTAGATATTTTTTTAAACCTAAAGTAACTTTAAATTATCCTAATGAAAAAGGCCCTTTAAGCCCAAGATTTAGAGGTGAACATGCATTAAGAAGATATCCAAATGGTGAAGAGAGATGTATCGCCTGTAAGTTATGCGAAGCGGTTTGTCCAGCACAAGCAATAACTATTGAAGCTGAAGCGAAGCCTGATGGTAGTAGAAGAACAACTAGATATGATATTGATATGACTAAATGTATTTATTGTGGTCTTTGTGAAGAAGCATGTCCTGTGGATGCAATTGTTGAAGGTCCTAATTTTGAATTCGCTACTGAAACCAGAGCGGAACTTTTATATGATAAAGAAAAGTTATTAAAAAATGGAGACATTTGGGAACAGCAAATTAGTGCCAACCTTAAGGCTGACAGAAAGTATCGATAATGTTTGTAGTTGGAACTTTTTATTTTTTTGCAATATTTCTAATTTTTAGCAGCTTATCAGTGATTTTTTCTAAAAATCCAGTAAATTCTGTTTTATTCTTAGTTCTTACTTTTCTTAATTCTACATTCTTATTTATTTTAATTGGTGCTGAGTTCGTTGGTATAATTTTAGCTATCGTTTATATTGGTGCTGTCGCAATTTTATTTTTATTTGTAGTCATGATGCTCGATATACAGCTCATTGATATAGTCTTCTCTGTTAAAAAATATATTCCTTTAGCAGTTCTTTTTGCTTTAGTTATTATTTCTGAAATTATTTATTTGACTGTTGTGAAGGTTGTAAAAGGGAACATCTTACTTGAGCCATCTTCGATTAATAACACTGAAGCTATAGGTGATGTTTTATACACTAAATTTTTTATAGATTTCCAGCTAAGTGGAATTGTTCTTTTATTGGCTATGATAGGAGCAATTGTTTTAACGCATATTTATAAGCCATCTATTAAGAGGCAAAATATTAGTCATCAAAATTCTGTGACAGCATCAGAAAGAGTATCTTTGCATAACCCTAAGAATGGAGAAGGAATAGATGCTTAGTATAACTTATAACCATTTTTTTATTCTTTCTGTTATTTTATTTGTGATTGGATGTCTCGGACTTTTTCTTAATAGAAGAAATATGATATTGATATTAATGTGCATAGAAATTATTCTTTTAGCTGCTAACATTAATTTTGTTTCAGCCTCTATATTTCTCAATAATCTTGATGGTCAAATTTTTTCAATATTCATTTTAACTATAGCTGCGGCTGAGGCAGCAATTGGTCTTGCTATTCTCGTTGTTTATTTTAGAAATAATGGCGAAATTGATATTACAAAAATTAATGAGTTAAAAGACTAATGTTATTTTATAAATCACTTTTTTTTATTCCTTTACTTTCTACTGTTATTACTTATCCGACTGGTTTATTTTTAAATGATCGTACCTCACAAATACTCTCCTCTTCATTGATCAGTATAAGTGCTTTTATTAGTTGGTATTGTCTTTTCGTTTTTATCAACTCAGATCTAGATCCTTTTCTTTTACCTATTTTTGATTGGATATTAATTTCAGGATCTTATCTCAATTGGGGTATAGCTGTTAATTCCCTAACTTTACTCATGTTAACTCTTGTTTTGACTGTATCTGCTTTGGTTCATATCTATTCGATTGAATATATGTCTCATGATAAGTCTAAAAACCGTTTTATGGCCTATTTAAGTTTATTTACTTTTTGTATGGTTGCCTTAGTTGTTAGTGACAATATCGTTCAATTATTTTTTGGATGGGAGGGGGTAGGACTGGCTTCATATCTCTTAATTGGCTTTTGGCATCATAAGAAATCAGCAAATAATGCAGCTATTAAAGCCTTTATAGTAAATAGAATTGCTGATTTTTGTTTTTTAATTGGTATATCCTTGCTTTATATTTATTCAGATTCTCTTTCTATAGTTGATATTATTTCATCCAAAGATTATTTAAAATCAATGCCTATTAATTTTATTTTTATTAAAACTGATGTCCTTACGCTTTCATGTTTTTTCTTATTTATTGGAGCTATGGGTAAGTCTGCTCAATTTGGTTTTCATACTTGGTTGCCCGATGCTATGGAAGGCCCAACTCCTGTATCAGCTTTAATTCATGCTGCTACAATGGTTACAGCGGGAGTATTTCTTACTGTTCGTTTTAGTGAATTAATAGTTATGTCTGATTTTATTTTAAATTTTATTCTTGTTATAGGTTTAATTACTGCATTTTTTGCAGCTTCAATAGCTTTATTTCAAAAAGATATTAAAAAAGTTATAGCTTACTCCACATGTAGTCAGCTTGGTTTTATGTTTGTTGCATGTGGGCTTGGTGCTTTTAATGTGGCTATTTTTCATCTCATAACTCATGGCTATTTTAAGGCTTTATTATTTCTTTCTTCTGGATCTGTCATTCATGGAATTCATGATGAGCAGAATATGGATAAGATGGGTAATCTATTTTCTAAAATGAAAATTACTTCTATTGTTATGTGGATAGGAACCTTAGCTATAATTGGTTTTCCTTTTATGTCAGGATATTATTCTAAAGATTTAATATTAAATGCATCATTTAATCTTTACGAGCTAAGTTCTCTTGTTTATATTTTGCTTGCAATAATTTCTGCAATGACTGCTTTCTATTCATTTAGATTAATTTTTAAAGTTTTTCACGGAAAGTATAAAGGGTCTTACGATTATGAAAAAATTCATGAATCTAATTATATAATGCTAGTTCCTTTATTTATTTTGTCTTTTGGTTCTATCTTTGTCGGTTATTTTTTTAGTGAAATATTATCGGGCAATCATTCTTCTGATTTTTGGAAGGGGGTAATTTTTTTAAGTCAAGACGAGCATCATCATTCTTCAATTTATACTGTCCTTTCAAAAAGTATGATTACTTTTGCGATAGTATTGTGCATATACTTTTACGGTTTTCATTTAGATAAAATTGCAAAATTAAAAAAACAATTTATTGGTTCCTATAATTTTTTATTAAACAAATGGTTTTTTGATGAAGTTTATAGCAGTTATATCGTTAAGCCTTTTTATGATTCAGGTATTTTTTTTTGGAAGAAAATAGATCAACGTTTAATAGATAGATTTATTCCTAATGGTAGTGCCTTGATAGTTTCTAAAATTTCAATATTTTGTAAAAAAATTCAAACCGGTTTTATCTTTGATTATACTTTTGTAATAATTTTAGGTTTTACTTTATTTATAACAATAATTTTTTATTTTGCGGTGGTATAATGGATTTTAATTTCCCAATTATAACTCTTCTTATCTTAACTCCTATCATTGGTGCCCTAACTCTTTCCTTTACAAATTCTAATCAAATCAAAGATAAAACAATTCTGATTGCAGGTTTATGGATCACTATAGGAGAGTTTTTATTGAGTTTATTATTGCCATTATTTTATGATATTGAAAAAAATGGTTATCAATTTATTGAATTTCACTCTTGGTTTGAGCAGTTCGATATTAATTATTATGTTGGTGTGGACGGAATATCAATTCCATTAATACTTTTAACGACTTTTTTAGTTCCTATTTGTCTACTTTGTTCATGGGGATCTATTAAAAAAAGAGTCAAAGAATACGTTATATACTTTTTACTATTGGAAAGCTTAGTAATAGGGGTTTTCGTCAGTATAGATTTATTGGTTTTTTATGTCTTTTTCGAAGCTGTCTTGATACCAATGTTTTTAATTATTGGAATTTGGGGTGGAGAAAATAAGGTTTATGCTTCATTTAAATTCTTTTTATATACCTTAGCTGGCTCAGTTTTAATGTTACTTGCAATTATTTATATAGTTCTTTTTACACAAACCGCAAATATAGATATTATTAAAAATATTAATTTCGAAGAAAATATAGAAATAATTTTATTTTTATGTTTTTTTGCTTCTTTTGCTGTCAAAGTTCCTATGTTTCCATTTCACACGTGGTTGCCCGATGCCCACGTTCAAGCCCCAACTAGTGGATCTGTTATTTTAGCTGGAGTTTTATTAAAGTTAGGAGCTTATGGTTTTTTAAGATTATCAATTCCTTTTTTCGATTATGCCTCTCTTTATTTCCAACCTTTAATATTTACTCTTAGCTGTATTGCTATTATTTACACATCAATTGTAGCTTTAAGACAAGAAGATATGAAGAAAATGATTGCTTATTCCTCTGTAGCCCATATGGGTTTTGTCACGATCGGATTATTTACATTAACTAATGATGGAATTAATGGTGCTTATTTTCAAATGATTAGCCATGGCTTAGTTTCTGCTGCTTTATTTCTCATTGTAGGAGTTGTTTATGAAAGACAGCATACAAGATTAATTTCTGATTTTAGTGGTTTATCAAACACTATGCCAAAATACTCATTTTTTTTTATGGTGTTTATGCTCTCATCAGTTGGTTTGCCAGGAACAAGTGGTTTTATCGGAGAGTTTTTGGTAATTATATCGACAATTAGTATTAGTATATATTTAACTATTTTTACAGCTATAGGAGTAGTTTTAGGTGCAACTTATATGTTGCTCCTTTATAAAAATGTAAATTTTGGAGATTTAAAAAGTAATTTATCTGAAATTAAAGATTTGGAAGCTATAGAAATTATATATTTCTCCTTACTAGGATTTTTCGTTATTTTTCTTGGAGTGTATCCAAAAATACTTTTTAATTTAATAGATAAAAGTGTAGTTCTAATAGTACTATGATTAATTTAGTTAGTTTTATTCCTGAAATTTTAATTTTAACTCTGATTTTATTTTCTTTATTAACTGGACTT
>JAQBUY010000142.1 GCA_027623775.1 Pseudomonadota bacterium | reverse complement strand
TATGAATTTAATAAAATATTTAATTTTTTTTTCTTTATTTTTAAGTCAAATTATTTTTGCGGCAGGAACAAGTGATAATAGTAAGGAAAATATCAACTATAGTGATGAATATACCCTTGCTTTAGATTTAATTAAACAAGAAAATTATAATCTAGCTATTAATAAATTAAAAATCTTATTAAATAAGAAGTCAAAAAATTTTACTAAAGCTGATATCTATAATTATCTAGGATATTCCCACAGAAAAATCAAAAACTATGGAAAGGCAGAAAAATATTATCTCGAAGCTTTAAAAATTAATAAAGACCATATTGGTGCCCTGGAGTATATCGGTGAATTATATCTTGAGACAAACAGGATTGAAAAAGCAAAAGAATATCTTGAAAAATTAAAATTAGTCGCAGGTGAAAATAGTGAGGAATATCTTGAACTTTACGAACTTTTCAACACATCTCCCTCTTAAATTTTTTTTTGTAATAGAAAAATAAGAATCAAATCTTATCATTATTTAATAATGCTTAAAATTAGATTCCATAAATCAATATTATTAATACCTATTATTTTTTCTATATTTATATTTTCTCAAATCGAAATAAGTAATGTGTATTCAAACATAGACTTATCTTATGAGCATAACCTATATAAATATCCAGATAGTTTTATTAATGTGAGTTATTTATCAAAACTAGAGATAATTAAAAATAACCAAAAATATTTATTAGAAATTAATACTTGTCTCTCAAGTTCTAATTCTGATGACTGCATCAATATAGAAAGTGAAGTATTTTCTAGTAGTTTAGATAATTGTGAAAAAGAAGGAAAAAAAGTATTTCAAGATTCTTTTGATCTACGTAGTAATGGAATTGAGATAGAATATATTTGCAAAAAAATACCTATAGATAGGTATGCTAATTTAGATATTTTAACTAATAGGATATAATAATCTTAGCGAAATTATTTCTTTTTAGCTCTTCTTTTAGCTCTTCTTTTAGTGGATCCGATCTTTCTACGACCGCGATGTTTTTTTGGATATCCCATAGGAGCGGACTATAGTGATTTTAAATAAGAAAATAAACATTTTTTTTAATAAATAATCCTATAATTTAATTTGAATGAAAAAATTCTTTCTAATACTAATCGCAGGCTCAATTTTAGCGGTAGGCAATGGTTTTAGAATGTCTTTAGGAATATATTTCCCTGATCTTCTAACCTCAACAATTTTTGGAGCTTCAGCTATTGGTCTTACTTATGGAATTTTTAATTTAATGTGGGGTTCAATGTCTCCTATAGCTGGGGCATTTGCAGAGCAAAAAGGCTATGTAAAAACTTTTTTTGTAGGCTTCTTAGGAGTTTCTTTAAGTTTTTATATTACTTCTTTAGCCATTAGTCCTATTCATTTTTTATTAGGACTTGGTTTAATTGGAGGATTATCAGCTGGAGTAATATCGGTTCCTGTAGTGATAGGTGGCGTTTCTAAGTATTTCGATGATGATAAATCAAGGAGTACGGTCACAGGAATTCTTATGTCTATTGCAGCCACAGGCATGTTTATATTTACCCCAATTAATCAGTATTTAGTTACTGCTTTTGGGTGGAGTTTATCTTTTCAAATAGTAGCCATATCTTACTTATTATTTATTCCTATGGCATTTATTTTTCTTTTAAAAAAACCAGAATCCAAAAATAAGAAAAAATTAACAGAAAGAAAAATTTTAGATGTGATATCTTTTGCATTCAAAGACAATAGCTATCGATATCTCATACTTGGGTTTTTTGTTTGCGGACTCCATGTCGCATTAATATCAAATTATTTACCCGTATTTGCGCAAATTAAAGGTTTGGATACTACTATAGCCGCTACGGGATTAACATTAGTGGGCTTATTTAATATGATGGGGACTTTAATTTCTGGAAGAGTTTCAGGTTTTGTAAAAAAAAAATATGTTTTATCTTTTATTTATTTTACGAGGGCAATTGTCATAACACTACTTTTAATATTGCCAACCAATAATTTTACAATAATTGCTTTTAGTTGTGTGATTGGACTTCTTTGGCTTTCAACAGTTCCGCCAACTTCAGGTATTGTGGCAAATCTTTTTGGGACCAGATATTTATCTACTTTATTTGGTATAGTGATGGTTTCTCATCAATGCGGAGCATTTGTTGGCTCATTTGTTGGGGGCTTGGTAATAGATTTATACGGATCATTAGATCTAGCTTGGATCTTAGCTATTATAATTTCTTTATTTTCTGCATTCATTCATTTTCCCATTATTGAAAAAAAACAATCTGAAGAAGTATTTGCATAAAATTATTATTGAGTAAAGTTACTACAAATGTTGCTGGAGGGATTATTGTAAAGGGAGATAAAATTCTTATTGCACAAAGATCTGATAGGGTAGATCACCCCCTAAAATGGGAATTTCCTGGAGGAAAAGTCCTTCCTAATGAAAATATAAGCCAAGCATTAAAGAGGGAGCTTAAAGAGGAGTTAGGTATTGAGATTAAGAAATCTTTTTTCTTAATGGATTATACTCATGAATATAAATATTTAAAAAAAGTACATCTCCATTTTTTTAAAATTGATAATTATTTAGGAAAAATTTTCAATCATGTACATTCTAAAATAATTTGGATAAATGTAATTGATATAAAAAATTTTGATTTTTTAGATGGGGATATTAAAATTATCGATTATGTAGCAAATACTGATATTCTAGGTCTTAAAAGTAAATAAATATATAATCAATGTATTGTTTTTAATTAAAATTAAAATTAAAATATAAATTGTGAATTTTTTTCAGACTCATATACACCCTCATCAAAAAGATAGATTAACTTTTCTTGGTTACTGGATTATTTCGTTGATATTTTGGTCTTTTATGATGAATATTAGTTTAATTATTGTAATTATTTTCTCAATA
>JAQBUY010000018.1 GCA_027623775.1 Pseudomonadota bacterium | reverse complement strand
ACCTGGACAAAAAAGTTGAATTAATATTTAAGAGATCGGTAAACTAAATGAAAACTAAGCTCAAAAAACTTTACGAAGGTAAAGCAAAAATTATTTATCAAAAAAATATAAAAGAAGTTCACGCCTATTATAAAAATGATGCGACCGCTTTTAATAATTTAAAAAAAGGATCCATTAAAGATAAAGGCAAGATTAATAATGCTATCTGTTCTTATCTTTATGAAATTTTAAATAACGCAGATATTCCAACTCACTTTATTAAAAAAATAGATAAAAATACTCAACTTTTAGAAAAAGTAGATATTGTTCCAATAGAGGTTTTGGTGAGAAATTATTTTGCAGGTTCTCTTTCAGAGAAATTTGGAATCAAAGAAGGTACTAAAATACCAGATGCTTTAATTGAGTACTGTCTTAAGTCAGATGAATTAGGAGATCCTCACATTAGTCCAGAACATATTTTCACCCTGAACCTTTGTGATCCTGAGACTCTTGAACTTATTGACGACTACTCATTAAGAGTTAATGATATTTTAAGATCAGTTTTTTATACCGTAGGTTTAAAGTTGATAGACTTTAAACTTGAGTTTGGCATTAGTAAAAAAAGTAACGAATTAGTCTTAGCTGATGAAATTTCTCCTGACACCTGTAGGCTTTGGGATCTAAAAACTAATGAAAAATTAGATAAAGATAGATTTAGAAGAGATTTAGGTGGAGTTGAAGAAGCTTATCTAGAGGTAATGAATAGACTAGGTCTTAAGATATGAGGGTGAAGATTTTAGTTAGATTAAAAAAGCAAATACTAGAACCTCAAGGAAAAAATATAGAGGAATGTTTGAATAATTTAGGTTTCAGTGAATGCGGAAATGTTCGTCAAGGTAAGTTAATTGAGTTAGACCTTCCTGAAGATATTAAAGATAAAAGCACTTACATTAAAGATATTTGCGGTAAGCTTTTAGTGAACGATATAATTGAAGAATACGAAGTTCTTTAATGCCTCTAAGTTCAGCCGTGATAACATTTCCTGGTTCGAACTGCGATAGAGATGCTCAAACTTATTTAGAACTAATCACAGGACAGGTACCTCACAAAATTTGGCATAATGATCAAATTATTCCTAAAGTAGATATTATTATTATACCAGGTGGTTTTAGTTTTGGTGATTATCTTCGCTCTGGAGCCATGGCTTCTAAGAGCCCTATCATTAAAGAGGTTTTAAAACATTCTGAAAGAGGCGGGTATGTTTTAGGAATTTGCAATGGATTTCAAATTCTTACTGAGATTGGACTACTGAGTGGAGCATTAAATAGAAATGTTAAGCTAAAATTTATTGCTAAAAATTGCCATATTAAAAAAAATAATGAAAATTTTTTTAATAAGAAAATTCAAAATGATAAAATTTTATCAATTCCAGTAGCTCACAATGAAGGCAGTTACTACAATTCAGAAGAAGGGCTTAAGTCTTTAGAGGATAATGAACAAGTTGCTTTTCTTTATTGTGACAAAGATGGTAATTCTAACAATGAGTCAAATATTAATGGCTCTTTAAATCATATTGCCGGTATTACAAATAAAGAAAAAAATGTTCTTGGTTTAATGCCTCACCCTGAAAGAGCCTTTCAAGACTTTCATCAATCTCAAGATGGTCAACTAATATTAGAGTCTCTTATTTCATGAATAACGATTTAATAAAACAGCACGGTTTAACTTTAGAAGAATACGGTGTAATAAACGACTATCTTAAGAGAGAATTAACTATTGAGGAGTTAGGTATTTTTTCAGCAATGTGGAATGAACATTGTTGCTACAAAACTTCAAAAAAATGGCTTAAAAAACTTCCAACTACAAACGATATTGTTATTCAGGGACCTGGTGAAAATGCAGGTGTTATTGATATTGAAGATAATGATGCGATTGCATTTAAAATTGAAAGTCATAACCACCCAAGTTACATTGAACCTTTTAATGGATCTGCGACAGGTGTAGGAGGTATTCTTAGGGATATTTTTACTATGGGTGCCAGACCAATAGCTACTCTCAATTCAATTCGCTTTGGAGAGTTAAGTAATTTTAAAACTAAGTATTTAGTTAATGCTGTAGTTAAAGGAATCGGTCATTATGGAAACTGTATTGGTATTCCAAATATAGGTGGAGAATGTGAATTCGACAGTTCGTATAACTACAATAATCTTGTGAACGCTATGGCTATCGGCCACGTCCAAAAAGATGCAATTTTTTACTCTAAACCTAAAACCTTAGGGGCATTAATTGTTTATATTGGTTCTAAGACTGGAAAAGATGGTATTCATGGAGCAAGTATGGCTTCTGATGTTTTTTCAGAAGATGATGAAGATAGTAAGCGCCCTTCTGTTCAAGTAGGTGATCCTTTTATGGAAAAATTACTAATGGAGGGCTGTCTTGAATTAATGGATGCAAAACTAATTGAATCCATGCAGGATATGGGAGCCGCAGGTATTACATCTTCAAGTGTGGAAATGGCTTCAAAAGGAAACTTAGGCGTAGAAATCAATTTAGATAAAATACCTTTAAGAGAACCCTTAAGTGCTTATGAAATACTTTTATCAGAAAGTCAGGAAAGAATGCTTGCTGTAATTCTTGAAGAAAATAATGAAAAAGTTAAAAATATTTTAAAAAAGTGGCAAATAGATTATGAAGTTATTGGAAAAATTACGGATACAAAAAGAGTTATATTTCAATCTAAAGATAAAATAGTTGTTGATCTACCTGTTGATATAATTGTGGACTCAGCACCTGAATATGACAGGCCTTTTAATCTTCCTTTAAAGAGAAAAGATAAGGAGTTCGATTTATCAAAATTAAACCTTGAGAAATGCCTAAATAATATTTTAAAAAATATTAACTATTCCCATAAAAGCTGGGTCTTTGATCAATATGACTCCACTGTCATGGGTAATACTATTAATGAGCCAGGATTATCATCCGGTATAGTCAAAATACACAACTCTAGTAAGGCAATTGGAGCGACAACGGACTGTAACCCCTTGTACATCAGGATAAACCCAGAAAAAGGCATGTGTCTAACAGTATGTGAATCTTATAGAAACTTAATAGCTTCCAATCTTAAGCCTATGGCTATAACTAATAACCTTAATTTTGCTAGCCCCTTAGATCAAAATATTATGGGAGAACTAGTATTGTCTATAAATGGCTTAAAAGAAACTGCCCTATACTTTGATACCCCTATAGTTTCAGGTAACGTATCTTTGTATAATCAAACCAATGATGAACCTATTAAGCCCACTCCTGTAATTGGCTGTGTTGGATACAATTCAAATTATAAAAAAATAATCTCTAATAGTTTCCAAAAAAAAGATCAACAAATATTAATGATTGGCAATATCCTGTCTCCAAAAAATAGTCCTTATTTTCTCCAAGATCAATTAGGCCTAACTGAAATTAGTGCCTTTAATGATATTTGTGATCCAGACTTTGAGTTAGAAAAAAAGCATAAGAATTTTCTTTTCGATTCCTTTGACGATAATCTGATAGAAAGCTGCAACGATATTTCAAAGGGCGGTATTATGCATAGTCTTATCAAAATGATTAAAAATGAATTAGGTTTTTCAATCAAAATCGAAAATGAATTGGACTTATTTGTAGAGTGTACTGCTGGATATATTGTGGTTATTAGTACTGATAACTATCAAAAATTATTAGATAAAGCCGAATCACTAGAAGTTAACATTAGGAATCTTGGTATGGTTACAACTAAGGGATTTGAAATAAATCAATCTAAACTTAATTTTAATAGTATTTATGATAAGTATTTAAATACTTTTAGTGATAAAATAAATAATTGAAATTATGACCATAGAACAATCAATATTAGAAAATTTGTTAAAAGATAAATTTCCTGAAGCCCATATTGAGGTTAAGGATTTAGCGGGTGACAATAATCATTATTCTGTCTTTATTGAGTCTGAAGTATTTAATAATTTAAACAGAATTCAGCAACATCAACTTGTCTACAAATCTCTAGATGGCTTAATGGATAAAGAGTTACACGCAATGCAATTGCAAACGAAAGGAATATAAAATGGAACTAGACAATGTACTAAAAAGTAAAATAGAAGATTTAATTAATTCAAAAGATGTATTTTTATTCATGAAAGGTAATCCTGATTTTCCAATGTGTGGATTTTCATCAGTATCAAGTGCTATTTTAAAAAAATGTGGTGTTGAATTTGGGCACTGTAATGTTTTAGAAGAAGATGATATTCGAGAAGGAATTAAAGCTTATTCGGATTGGCCGACTATTCCTCAACTTTATATTAAAAAAGAATTTGTAGGTGGCTGTGATATAATGAAAGAAATGGCTGAATCTGGAGAACTATTAGAATTATTAAATACCAGAGGCATTAAAACTAAAGCTAACTAACCTTATTTAAAATTAGATATAAATTATTATACAAAGGTTAAAAGGCGTCAAAAAAATTAATAGAATAAGATAATTGGATTTATCTTGAATAAAATTCAATAACTAAGTTTGGTTCCATTTGTACAGCATAAGGAACGTCACTTAGTTGAGGTCCTCTGATAAATTTACCAGAACATTTTGCTAATTCTAACTGAAGATATTCAGGAACATCTCTTTCATTAGAACTTAATGTTTGAATTATCATAGGAATATTTTGACTTTCATCTTTAAGGGAAATTTCATCACCATCTTTCACTTGATAAGATTTCTTATCTAAAACTTTTCCATTTACCATGACGTGCCCATGATTAACTAATTGTCTTGCAGCAAAAACAGTAGGTGCAAATTTTAATCTATACACAACAGCATCAAGTCGTCTTTCAAGCAATTCGATCAATAGCTGACTTGTATCACCTCTTAAACGTTCTGCTTCAACAAATATTCTTTTAAATTGTTTTTCAGTGATATCGCCATAATATTTTTTTAACTGCTGTTTAGCTTTTAATTGAATACCGTAATCTGATAATTTTCTTTTTCTTGCATGTCCATGCTGACCAGGGCCATAAGGCCTTCTATTAAAAGGACTTTTAGGTCTTCCCCATAGGTTTAAACCTAATCTTCTATCAATTTTATGTTTGGACGCTGCTCTTTTTGTCATAAGTTGGTGATTTATATAGAATAGATTATTTAAGTCAATTCTAATTTGCTAAAAATTTTGTAATTCCATACACTGATTTTAGGTCATTATGCTTTAAATTTGATGTTTTTAGATAATTTCTGATAGATATTTGCAATTTATCCCTCTTAGTCTTTAAAGTAGTAAAATTTTTCTTATCTAATTCCTTAAATAAAAATTCTATGAATGCTTCAATTTCGATGGATTTTAGACCTTTATTTTTAGGTAGATTCTTTTTTTTTGTTAAAAGTATATTGCTGAGCGCGTAAGCTACGATACTAACTGAATGTGAGAGGTTTAAAGATTTAGACCCCACTGTAGGAATAGTGGTTATAAAATTAGCATGAGAAATTTCCTCATTATTTAAACCATTATTTTCCTGTCCAAATAAAATACTTAATTTTTGAAATTTCATTTTTTTAATTTCCTCAAGTTTAATAAATGGGATATTGAAGTCGCGCTTTCTTACTGAGGTAGCTATTATCAAATCAGAATTTTTTATACTCTTGGCAATATTATCATAAACTTTTATTTTAATTGCGATTGATGAAAAATGTTTTGAAGCATTGAGACCTTCTTCATTAGGCCATACATGTCGGGGATTAACAATTGAAAGATTTTTAAAACCAAAACAGCCCAAAGATCTAACTGACATACCAATATTGACTGCTAGTTGTGGCTTATTGAGTATAAATTGAATATTTTTCAAACTAATTTAATTAACTTATAAATCAAACTTTCACAAAGAGCATTATATGAAGCATCAATAATATTAGTTGAGACACCTACTGTAGTCCAAATAGACCCATCTTTATCTTTTGTTTCTATGATCACGCGAACTATTGCATCAGTACCTTTTTCAGAGGAGAGGATTCTCACTCTAAAATCCGTTAGCTCTAAATGTTTTAAAGATGGATAAAAGTTTACAAGGGTTTTTCTTAGGGCTTTATCAAGGGCATTAACTGGACCATTACCAATTTCAACATTCATAAACTCTTCATCTTTTATTTTAATTCTAACTGTAGCCTCAGATTCAGTAACTAACTCACCCTTCGCATTCCATCTCCTGTCATCAATTACTTTAAATCTAATAAGTTCAAAATAATCAGGAATACCAAATAAAGTTTTACGTGCAAGTATTTCAAAACTAGCAATAGCTTCATCAAATGAATAACCTTGATACTCCTTGTTTTTAACTTCCTGGAGAAGAAAGTCTAATTTTGACTCATGTTCTACTGGCGAAATTCCAACAGTATTAAGAAGTGAAATGATATTAGATTTACCAGATTGATCTGAAATAATAATTTTTCTTTTATTTCCAACTAATTTTGGGTCAATATGTTCGTAAGTTTTAGGGTCTTTGTTAATAGCTGATACATGTAACCCTCCTTTATGTGCGAAAGCGTTTTCACCCACATAAGGCTGATGTTGATTAGGTTGTCTGTTGAGCAGATCATTTAAAAGAACAGAAGTTTTCTTTAAAAGTCCTAATTTATCTTTATCGATATTACTTTTAAAATTAGTTTTAAGTAGAATATTGGGAATTACAGATATTAAATTTGCATTACCACATCTTTCACCCAACCCGTTAATAGTTCCTTGTACTTGTCTAGCTCCTGCTTGAACTGCAGCTAAAGAATTAGCAACAGCATTTTCAGTATCGTTATGAGCATGAATTCCTATATTTTTTGAAGGAATTATTTCAGAAACTTTTTTAACAATATCATAAACTTCATTTGGTAATGTACCTCCATTTGTATCGCACAAAACTATCCATCTTGCTCCAGCTTCTAAAGCTACTTTCAGACAATTTATTGCGTATTCAGGATCTAATTTATATCCATCAAAAAAATGTTCAGCATCGTAGATAGCTTCAATTTTTTTAGAGACAAGATATCTAATACTTTCAGAAATCATTTTTAAATTATCTTCTTTAGAAATTTCTAAAACTTTTTCAACTTGATAAGAAGAGGATTTACCCACAATACAAATAGTTTTTAACCTAGTATTAATTAAGGTGTTTAAGCCAGGGTCATTTTCAACGCTTGTTGATGCTCTTCGAGTCATACCAAAAGCAACTAATTTCGATTTATCAAATTTTTGTGTCTGATTAAAAAAAGCATCATCAGTGGGATTGGAACCAGGCCAGCCACCTTCAATATAATCTATGCCTAATTCATTTAATGATCGGGAAAATTGAATTTTATCTTCAACTGAGAAATCCACACCAGTTGTTTGTTGTCCATCACGAAGTGTAGTATCAAAAAAAAAAATTTTATTATCTATGTTTGTTTCCATGTAGTAACCTTTGGTGAGTCTTCCAAGATAATTCCTTGTTTTTGCAATTCATCTCTTATCTTATCTGCCTCATTAAAATTTTTAGCCTCTTTTGCTAAAGAACGCTGAGATATCATATTTTCAATATACTTTACATCAATTTTTAATTCTTTTTTTGTAATTGTAGGATTTAAGCCAAAAAGATTCAAACCATTTACAAAATAACCTTTAAGTTCTTTATTTTGAGGATCTTTTTTGATTAAATTAAATATTTGCTGAAGTCTCATCAAGCATCCAGGCGTATTTAAATCATCAAATAAATACTCCATAAACTCATTATCGTAACCAACAGCACTATCTAAATCCCAATTTTGAAAATCAGCCCATTTTTCTAAAATGGATAAAGATGAGGTTAGAAGATTATCAGAAAATTCAAGTGGTTGCCTATAGTGAGCGGTCAATAATGAGTATTTAATTACATCCCCACTATAGCTATTTAATAACTCATTAACTGTTTTAATATTTCCAAGTGATTTTGACATTTTTTCACCTGAAAAATTTACAAATCCATTATGCATCCATACTTGAGCTGTTTGTTCGCCATGAAAACACGAAGACTGAGCTATTTCATTTTCATGATGTGGAAAAATTAGATCTACACCCCCTCCATGAATATCAAAATTTGAGCCTAAGATTTCATAAGACATTGCTGAACATTCCATATGCCAACCAGGCCTACCTTTACCCCAAGGACTTTCCCAATATGGCTCTCCTTCCTTGGAAGGCTTCCAAAGAACAAAATCTTCTGGATTCTTTTTGTAATCAGCAACCTCCACTCTAGCTCCACTAATAATGTCTTTTGGAGATAGCTTTGATAGCTTTCCATAATCATTAAATTTTTTACTTTCAAATAAAACATGATCGCTAGCCTCATAAGCAAAGTCTTTAGAAATTAAATCAGATATCATTAAAATCATTTGATCTATGTACTCTGTAGCTGAAGGCTCTTTGGAAGGATTTAAAATATTTAATGATATTAAATCATCGGAAAAAGTTTTTTTAAATTTAGAAACAAGTTCTTCTGAAGAAATACCTAAATTTTTGCTAGTATTTATTATTTTATCATCAATATCGGTTATATTTCTTACATAAGTTACATTTTCAATTTTATAGATGTCTCTTAGTAATCTAAATAAGATATCAAAAATAACGATTGGTCTAAAATTTCCTATGTGAGGATTATTATAAAGAGTAGGTCCACATACATACATGCGGATATTTTTTTCATCGACAGGTACAAACTTCTCTTTTTTCTTACTTAATGTATTAAAAAGTTTAAGAGTCATTTGCTTTTTCTACTAAAGCCTTAATGCCAAAAAAATTAAATAATTCCTTTACCGATGGGCCATTAAGATTTCTGGTTAAGATCAGTCTTGTGTTCATAAAAATATCTTTTTTACTGATCTCTTTTGAGTAGTTTGTAATCGTTGAAATATAGTCTTCAAATGATAAATCTGAATCAACTTTACTGAATATATCCTTAATTATAACACCAAATTCCTTACTTGCTTTTGCTTCATTTTTTTCACCTCTTATGATCATAATAAATAATTCTATATCTTCCAATGTATCAATATTATTTTTTATTAAATTCCATTCTGCTTCGATAATATTGAGATTAGGGAGTGTTTTAAATTTTAATAAGAGGTTTTTTAAATCCATAGATCTCAGGGCAATTTTTTGAAAATAATTAATTTTTTCTATATCTAGCTTAGGTAAATTTTGAGATATTTTACTTAAATCAAAATTTTGAAATATATTATTTTGAATATCTTCAAAAACTATTTCATGATTTAAACCTATCGAATGTAGATAAGCCAATAGACTCTCTTTTAAATAATTTTTTTCTCTAAATGTTTTAATTGAAATTGAATCAAAGTTTCTTTTACTTAATTTAGTTCCATCATCATTTAGCATAAGTGGATTATGACCAAATTTAGGCACGTGAGATTCTAAAGCTTTAAATATTTCTATATGAATTGCTGTATTGGTTAAATGGTCTTCTCCTCTAATTATATCTGTCACACCCATATCTATATCGTCTACAACGCTAGGAAAATGATATAAAAAACTTCCGTCTGCTCTTTTTAAAACAGGATCTGATTGAGAGGAAAGATTGACCTCCACCTCTCCTTTAATGAGATCTTTCCATCGAACTATGTCTCCAGATAACTTAAAGCGCCAGTATGGTTGTAATCCTTTATTATAGAGTTCGTCAATCTTTAATTGGGTTAGTTCTAACGCCGACCTATCATAAATTGGAGCTTTACCAGACTTAGACTGAAGTTTTTTTTTAATTTCTAACTCCTCGCTTGTTTCGAAACATAGGTATACTAATTTTAATCTTAGTAATTTATCAAACTCCTCATTATATCTTTCTATTCTTTTACTTTGAAAATAGCTTTCCTGATATTCCATTCCGAGCCATTCAAGATCAGATTTTATTCCATCTATATAAACCTGCTCTGATCTTTCGGTATCCGTATCATCAAATCTTAAAATAAATTTTCCTTTATTACTTTTAGCAAGAAGCCAATTTAAAAAACATGACCTTATATTACCTAAATGTAAGTGACCTGTCGGACTAGGTGCAAATCTCGTAGTCGTCATTTTAGTTTTTTTAGCAAATATTCTCTGCTAACTTTGACTCTTTTCTCATTACCATACTTAATGATATCAGCTGTTGCATAAGTTTCAGACCATTTTTCAGGTAAAAAACTACCTGTTCCCACTACGTCAATAGGAGAAATAGCTAAAGCCATTGCCTTACATTTATTGTTCGTAAAACCACTTGATGCAATAATTTTAACTTTATTAAATCCTTCGTTATTAAGCTTGCTTCTTAAGTACCATATTGCTGCTGCTGAGACGCCCGGCCCAACAAGATGTTTTAATTCTTCCTCTGATCTATACTCACTTATGGATTGGGGAGAAAATTTTTCAAGAATATTATAAGACTTAGCAAGATCTAATCCCTCTATGTACCTTCCACTTGGGGTATCCAATCTAACCAAAACTTTATTTTTTTTAACTAACTGACTGTACTCCTTACATACGGTAATTGAGTCAGAAATTTCTTTACCAAAATAATCAGGAAGAATTACAATATTTTCTTTAGGGAAAGTAGTGTGGAACATTCGAACAGCTTCAATTGTAGAACCTGCATATCCAACTAAAGCATGAGGCATCGTTCCCAAACCAATATTTAAGTTAAAATACTTAGAAGATTCACTTACCGATGTGCCAATAAAACCTTTTGCTTTTTTCTTTTTTGCAGATTTTGAGCCAACCGAAGCAGCATATGACATCATATTAGACATGTCAGTACCGGCGCAATGTCTTGCTTCCATTGCAATAAAAGATGATTTAGGAAGATCAATGCACATTTGGTAAGCATTTGCAGCAGCAATACATGTAGGTCCTATTTTTTGAAGGTATAATGTTTCTAAATCAACTAAATTTTTCATTGATCCAGTAATATAAAGAATAGGCTCTCCTGCACCAAACCAATCTCCTTCTTTATAGGGTGATTTTAAAATAATTTTAATTTTTCTTTTTGAAGCTACAAACTTGATCCAGTCCATTGCCATTTTTATAGCTAGTATTCCTGGTCGTCTTAAGAAGATAGCATAGGTAACTTGCTTATCACCAAATTTTGAAATTATTTTTTTTGTCTTTAGAAAATAATTATCTGTTTGCGATTTTATTTTATCAAAATCTTCTTTAAAATCCATTTACTTATTATTTGTTATTGTGCTTTTTGGAAATAAATCAGCAAGTAAAAAGCAAAGTTCTAATGATTGATTAACGTTAAGTCTTGGATCACAAAATGTATGATAACGATCACCTAAATTTTCGTCTTTAATATCTTCTGGTCCCCCCACACACTCAGTAACATTGAGACCCGTTAATTCCAGATGAACACCTCCTGCGATAGTACCTTCTGCATTATGTATATCAAAAAAATTTTTAATCTCAGCTAGTACGTCTTTTGAATTTCTTGTTTTATATCCACTTGTGCTAGTGATGGTATTACCATGCATTGGATCGCATATCCAAGTGATATTTTGACCAAGACTTTTGAATTCTTTCAATAGTTTTGGAAATATGTCGGAAATCTTATTAGCACCCATTCTAACAATAAGAGTCAATCTACCTTCTTCGTTATCGGGGTTTAAAATTTCAATATTTTTTTTTAATTGATCAACATCTGTTGTTGGTCCTACTTTTAATCCAATTGGATTTTTAATACCACTAAGATAATGAATATGAGCTCCATCAGGATCTCTAGTTCTGTCGCCAACCCATAAAAAATGAGAACTAACGTTATACCAGTCTCCTGTTGTGCTATCTATTCTAGTAAAAGCTTGTTCATAAGGGAGTAATAAAGCTTCGTGACTTGTATAAAAATCTGTTTCTCTTAATTCTCTAGTATTATTCTCATCAATACCGCATGCATTAATAAAATTAATAGAATCTTCAATTTTTTTTGAAATTTCTGAATATTTTTTCATGGAAGGGAAATTTTCAGCAAAATCTAAGTTCCACTTACTTAATTGCGAAAGACTTGCAAAGCCCCCTTGAGCAAAAGCACGTAATAAATTTAATGTTGAAGCTGAATGATTATAAGCTCTAATCATTCTGTCCGGATCTGGCTCTCTTGCTTCTTTTGAAAATTCATAAGAATTAATAATATCTCCTCTATAACTAGGAAGGGAAACACCGTTTTTTTCTTCCATATCAGAACTTCGAGGTTTAGCAAATTGGCCTGCTATTCTTCCTAATTTTACAACAGGAGAGTTAGTTGCATAAGTTAAAACTACAGACATTTGTAATAATAATTTAAAAGTATCTCTTATCGTATTGGGATTTAACTCCAGGAAACTTTCTGCGCAATCACCACCTTGGAGATAGAATGCTTTACCTTTTTGAACTTCACTAATTTTTTTCTTTAGAGATCTTGTTTCTCCAGCAAAAATTAAAGGCGGATATTTAGATAGATCACTTAATACAGAGTCTAATTTTTTTTTATCATTATATGCAGGCATTTGCTTTACCTCAAATGATTTCCAGCTATCTGATTTCCAATTCATGAGGTCAGGATTATAGGTTTTTAAATCAAAGATTAAAAGATTATTTAGGCTTTTCTATAAAATTTAAATAGTTTAGGGGCTTTAAATTTAGGTAACTTAGGTAATTCTGGTTTAAAATTTTTAAGATTAAATGTATCTATAGCTAATTGTTTATTATCAACATAACCAGTCTTCTCAATCTCAATATCTAAAAAAGGATCTTTTAGCTCATTATCAAAAACTTCTAAAACAAGGCCTGAATAAGTTAAAACATAAGAATGTGTCTGCAAATTCAATAAAGCATATGTATGGCTATTAATCGAATAGTCATTGTCAGATATTAAAATCTTATTTCCAGAAAAAAATAGATTATTATCTTTATCAGAGGTTAAAAGGTTTTTTTCTGAATTTATTAAATCTTTGAGAAAATATTCTTTATTTTTTTTTAAAAGTTTAAAATCTGGTATTTTAGAACCAGTTAAATAATTTAATTTATTCTGATATTTAAATACATCATAGTATTTAAAACCATCTTTAGAGATGAAGTAGTTAATACCTAAGAGTTGTTTGTGAAATTGAAAGCTTCCGATGTGTCTTTGCAGGAATCTTAAAAGAGTAGGAGCAATAAAATGAGGAATAAAGTTTAATAACAATATATTCACTTTAGTCATTAAACTAATTTGATTATCACTAGCAATATAGAGATCCGAATTCTTTAAATTTTCTTCAATAAGATCTGATAATCGCACAATCATATTTAAAAAAGAAGAATCGCTAATATCTATAATTTTATTATTTTTTTGAGGGTCAATAATTTCTATTTTTGTAGGAATCTTTATTATTTTAATTTCAAAATTAATAGAATTATTTTTATCAAATATTTTTTTATATTTTTTTAATTCTTTTTCACTATCAGCAATAATTATAATTTGATTTTCAGCTGGAAAGAAGATAGTTGAAGAATTTGATAACGATAAAGTTTTTAAAACTGACCCTTTATATTTATGGTTTATATTTTCTAAATGAATAGAAAAAAAAAATTTTTCATTATGAGATTCTATGACGGTATACTCATGACCTTCCAGATATTTATTAGCTAGATTTTCATTCCTGAAGTGAAGTTTTAAATTAGATAAAATTATTGGCTCTTTATATAAAAGTTTGTTTTTAGAGAGTAATCCGTAACTATCAATAGGATAATCAGAGTTAACTGAGTTTATACTATTAGATAAAACATAAGAGCTAACAGTAAGTTCATTTTCATCGTATTTACAAAGATGACCTAAAGTTAAACAAACATCTTTAATGAGAGTATTATTTGATTTGATATTCATAAATTATTCAACGGTGACCGATTTAGCCAAATTTCTCGGTTGATCAATATCAGTACCTTCATTTAATGCAAAATAATATGAAATTAGCTGAAGGGGAAGAGTATAAATAAAAGGTGTGTCAATATAGTTTTCTTTAGGCATTAGTATTTCTAAAAGATTTTTTTTAGATCCTAAACTCTTACTACTAAATACAATTACTTTACCCCCTCTTGCTAAAATTTCTTCACAGTTAGACACTGACTTTTCATAAAGTTCATTTTTAGGATTAAGACATATTGATAGCACATCTTTGTCAATTAGGGCAATGGGACCATGTTTCATTTCACCCCCTGCAAACCCTTCACTATGCATATATGAAATTTCTTTAAGTTTTAATGAACCTTCTAGAGCAATTGGAAATACAATATTTCTTGCAATAAAATAACAGGCTTTAGAAGAAGAAAGTAAGTTAACCACTTTCTCAATATAAGATGAGTTTTTTAAAATTTTAATAAGTTTGGCCGGAATATTTCTTAAATCTTTTTTTAACTGTAAATATTCTTTTTTATTAATATTTTTTCTAACTAAGCCCACTTCAATAGAAAGATTAGCTAAAGCTAATAATTGACAAGTAAAAGCTTTAGTGGACGCTACTCCAATTTCTTTCATAGCATAAGTGGGTAAAGTTATATTCGCCTCTCTTACCATTGTGCTTTCTAGTGAGTTAGTAACTACAATTGTATTATAACCTTTACTTTTTACATACTTTAAAGCCATTAAAGTATCCATAGTTTCTCCGGACTGAGATATAAAAACATAAATTGATCTTTTTTTTGAAGATATTTTTTTATACCTTAATTCAGAAGCATATTCACAACTAGCATCTATATCTGTATATTTTTCAAAATAATATTTAGCAATTAAACATGCATGATAAGCGGTTCCACAACCTACAAAAACAAATGAATCTAATTCTTTTGAGACATCTTTTAATTTATTTCTAAAATCTAAGAAATAATCCACATCATAATACTTTTGGGTATTCTTAATCACAAGTGGTTGTTCATGTATTTCCTTAATCATAAAATGTTTGAAATCACCTTTACTAAATTCATTAGATGTTTTTTTCAAAGGTTCAAAATTTACATTTTTACTATTTAAAAAAGAGGTATCTTGTCCTAAAACTCTAATAATATCTCCATCCTTAAGATGATAGATATTATCAACATATTCATTTAAAGCAGATGAGTCTGAAGAAAAATAAATACCATTAGAACTCTTTCCAACAGATAGAGGGCTTCCTGATTTGAGGGAAAAAACTTCTTGGGTATTAGAAAAATAAATTAAAAAAGCATAATGACCTTTAATAATAGAAACTAATTTTTTTATTAGCTTTTTATTATCAGGTATTTCTTTTGATAACTCATTTAAAACTAAAAATATTGTTTCCGTATCAGATTCAATTATTTTTTTGTGTGATTTTAAATATTTTAATTTTAATTCATTATAATTTTCAATTATTCCATTACAGACTAAAGAAATCTTTTGGTTTGAAAAGGGATGCGCATTATTTTTTGAAACTATTCCATGAGTAGCCCATCTTGTATGACCTATTACAGATTCAAATGAAGAGTAGGAATCTGAACTAAGAGATTTTGAAAGCTCAGCAATTTTTCCAACTTCAGTAATTGTCTTAATTTTATTTTTTGCTAAAAAAGATACTCCGGCAGAATCGTATCCCCTATATTCCAATTTATTTAGGACATTAATTGCCTTTAATTTAAGGTCTTTTGAATTAATAATTCCAACTATTCCACACATAGTATTATAACTTTAAATGTTTTTGCTTAACCCTAGCTATAGCTAATGTATTAGAAGGTATATTTTTTGTAATTACTGAACCTGCACCTACATACGCCTTATTCGCTATAGTAATAGGAGCTACTATAGAGGTATTAGAACCTATGAAACAATTATTGCCAATTATACATTTATTCTTCTTTTTCCCATCATAGTTACAAGTAATAGTCCCTGCCCCAATATTAGTATTTAAGCCCACGCTACTATCACCTATATATGATAGATGATTAACTTTGACACCTTTTTTTAAATTAGATTTTTTAATCTCAACAAAATTTCCAATTTTAACATTATCTTCTATAGAGCTACCAGGGCGAATTCTAGCGAAAGGTCCTATATTGCAATCCTTACCCACTTTACAATCCTCTAAATATGAAAATGACTTGATAGTACTTCCACTTTTAATAATAACATTACTTCTAATGACGACATTTGATTCAATTTTTACATCTCTATCTATATGAGCATCATGGCTAATAAAAGTAGTTAGTGGGCTCTCAAATTGAACACCTTTAGACATTAATGATTTTTTAATAATAGATTGAGATTGATCTTGAAGGATTTGCATTTCCTCTAATGTATTCACTCCCATAATTTTTTCATAAGAATTAATCGAATACGAAACCTTAAGGTCTTTTTCCAATCCAATTTTTATTAAATCTGTTAACAAGTATTCTTTTTTTTGCCTATCTTTTTTAATATTATTTGAGAGTAATATAGCCTTTTTAGAAAGCATGAAAATACCTGTATTTACTAAAGAAATATTTTTTTGATCTAAAGAGCAATTTTTTTCCTCTATAATACTTTTTAGTATTTTCCCCTCAATTATTAATCTTCCGTATCCAGTTGGATTGGATAAATTTTGACCTAGTACATTAATGTCTATTTTTTGATTTGTAGATTTTTTAATAAAATTATCTAATATTTTTTTATTAAAGATAGGCGTGTCACCAAGACAAATAAGATAATAATTAGCATTCGGTTTATTATTAGATATGAATTGTTTAATCGCACCACCAGTTCCATTAATAGGGTTTTGAATAGATAAGTTATTATAACCTAAATGAAGAAATTCATTAATAAGACCCTTATTGGTAACAATATAAGAAGCAGAAATATCTTTATGTTTGTTTAAGAGGTCCACATTAAAATCAATCAACTTTTTACCTGACAGTTCATGAAAAACTTTTTGTTTGACAGAAATATATCTTGTACTATTTCCTGCTGAAAGAATTATGGCGCAAATTTTCATAAAAATGTATAAATAACCTAGAATTAGTGAACTTTATTTAATACTAAAAATATATCATAATATGTAAAACCTCAATGACAATAACCTTAAAAACAAAATTTAGCGTTCAGTTCTATGAGCAAATTACAAAAAAAATACAAAATGATGAATTATTGATACTTCCAACTGAAACAGTGTATGGCCTTGCAGGCAATGGCCTTTCATTAAAAGCTATTCAATCAATCTATAAAATAAAAAATCGACCTTTAAAGAAAAAACTCATACTTCATTGTTCTTCTCTGAAAATGGTAGAAAAATATTTTGAATTAAGTAAAGATAATCTTATTATAGCTAAAAAATATTGGCCAGGACCCCTTACCCTAATATTAAAGAAAAAACATAAGTCCGTACCTCATATCTTAACTCAAAGAGGTTACTGCGCCGTAAGAATTCCACAAAATAAGTTTTTACTTAATGTGATTAAAAAAATTAATAAGCCTTTGGTAATGCCTAGTGCAAATAAATTTAAACAACTAAGTCCTGTAAGTGCAAAAATGGCTCATCAAAATTTTAAAACTAGTAATCTAACAATTATAGATGGAGGTAAATGTACAGTTGGAATTGAATCAACTATGTTAAAAATTCTTAATCAGAAAATAGAAGTGATAAGGTATGGGCTCATAGATGTATTTGATGTTTTAAAAAAATTACCACATTTTAAAATAAAACAAACAAGTAATGAGTACTTTCCTGGAACAAGTAATAAACATTACTCTCCAATAAAACCTTTATATATAAATCAAACATCAGTAAAAAAAGGGTCAGCGTTTATAGGTTTTGGAAATGCAAAAAAAAATGAATTTAAAAATTTGAGTTTAAAAAAAAACCTAAAAGAAGCAGCAAGTAGGCTTTATTATTATTTATATTTAGTAGATAATAATGCTTTATTTCGTTCGATTTCTGTTGCAGCTATTCCAAATGAAGGTATTGGACAAGCAATTAATGATAGGTTAAAACGAGCTAGTAAAAAGTAAATGCTAGTAAAAAAAGAATTTATCGATTCATTAAAATTAGAATCTAAGATTTATCAGGGTTCGATAATCATCTATCCAAAAAGTACAATAGAGGTTTCCAGATTACTTAAAGCTTGTAATAAAAAAAATATAGAAATTATTCCCATAGGTGGAAATACTAATAGAGTTAATGGTACTTATCAGGAAGATAAAAAAAATTCTATTTTAGTATCGCTTAAAAAATTTAATAAAATTAAATCTATAGATGAAGATAACTTAATAATGACAGTAGAGGCTGGGGCCACTTTAGAAAAAGTTCAAAAGAAAGCCTTAAGTAAGAATCTTTTATTTCCTGTGCATGTAGCTTCTCATAAGGATTGTAATATTGGTGGAAATATTTCAACAAATGTTGGGGGTCTTCAAGTCTTAAGGTATGGAAATATAGAAAATAATATTAATGGATTAGAGGTTGTTTTGATGGATGGAACGATAATCAATCAACTAAGTATTCTTAAAAAAGATAATTTTGGACCAAAAATTTGGAAGTTATTCTGCGGCTCAGAAGGTACTTATGGAATTATAACTAAAGCTAATTTAAAGCTATTACCTAAAAAAAAAAATACCCATACCTTTCTTATAGAAATTACCAAATTCAATATATTATTTAAACTTTTTAAAGATTTAAGAACAGAATACTTTGATGAACTTACTTCTTATGAAGTTATTTTTCCTAAACCAGTCAGTATTTTAAATCAAACAATTAATGATAAATATAATCTAATTATCGAATTCAGTTCAAATGAAAAGAAAATTTATATAAAAAAATTTAAAAAATTTAAAATTCTTTATTTTGAAAAAAATGTCGCTAACTCAAAAATTTGGCCTCTCAGAACAAAAATTGTGACTCAACAAGTTCTATTATCCTATCTTTATAAATTTGACATCTCCCTACCTATCAATAACTGGTTACTTTTTTTA
>JAQBUY010000141.1 GCA_027623775.1 Pseudomonadota bacterium | reverse complement strand
AAAAAAATCTACTTAAAAATCAAAAACAATTAATTAATATCAATAATGATTTAATGAGGCTTTTAGATGATTATGAACAATCATCTAATATTATGGTAAATATATCTAAAAATCTCAATAAATTATTATTAATTAATACTAAATATAAAAAAATTCATGAAAAATTTAACGAGTCCTTATCTTTACTATCGGATAATTTAAATGAAATTAGGAATGATATTTCAATTGACGAAGAAGAGACCGCCACAATAGAAGAAGTAGATAATCGGATATATGCTTATAACTCAATAGCAAAAAATAATAATATAGAGCCAGAAAAAGTTAATGATCTATTTGTTAATCTTTCTGATAAAATTGATAGTCTTAATAATTATGAAGATACATTGATTAAAATCAAAAATACATATGAGGAAAATAAAAAGTATTTTTTAGATGAAGCAAATAAAATAACAAAAAAAAGATTAGAAGTTGCATTAGTAATTTCAAAGGAAATAAATAAAAGTTTACCTTTAGTAAATATAGAACAAGGTGAAATTAAATTTGATTTTCATAAAAAAAATGAAAGTGAATATTCTAAAGATGGTATTGATAATATAGATGTAGGTTTTAAAACAATGAAAAACTCAGACTTTAGTTCTATAAAAAAAGTAGCATCAGGGGGTGAGTTATCAAGACTACTTCTGATTATGAAATCATACATATCCGAAAATGATACAAATAAAACTATTATTTTTGATGAAGTAGATAGTGGACTGAGTGGAAAAGTAGCTGGAATTGTTGCGGATAAGATAGTGGAAATTTCAAAATACAATCAAGTTTTAGCAATCACGCACTCACCTCAAGTTGCAGCAAAAGCTGATAAACATTGGAAAATTATAAAAATTATTAAAGATTCAAACTTAATGGAAAGTAGTATTATAGAACTTAATGAAGAACAAAGAATTGAAGAAATATCTAATATTTTTTCTGGTGATAATATTTCAGAAGCAAGTAAGAGAGTTGCAAGAGATTTGCTTTTAAAAAAGTGATTAATAAAAAATTAATAAAAGAATTTGAAAATATTCAATCAAAAATATTAAAATTAGATAAATTGTATTATCAAGATTCAAAATCTAATATATCGGATGGTGAATATGATCTACTTAAAAAAAAATATAATAATCTTATTACAAATAACAAAGAATTATTAAGGTATGATAATTTAACAGTAGGATTTGATCCCTCTGAAAAGTTTTCAAAAATTAAGCATAAACTACCTATGCTATCATTAGGTAACGCATTTAATAAAGAAGACTTAAAAGACTTTAAAGATAAAATTAATAATTTTTTAAATAATTCAATTCAATTTACTTTTATATCAGATTTAAAAATTGATGGGGTTTCCTTATCAATTCACTATAATGATAATAAATTAGTTCAGGCATTAACGAGAGGGGATGGAACTACTGGGGAAGATGTTACAGAAAATGTTTTAAAAATTAAGGGAGTACCCCATAAATTAATAAATAATAAAAATCATGAAATTGAAATTAGAGGCGAGGTATTTATCAATAAAAAAGATTTTGAATTATTAAATTCTAATTTAGATGAAAAAGAACAATTTTCAAATCCTAGAAACGCAGCATCAGGATCACTTAGACAATTAAATAAAGACATTACCTATTCAAGACCATTAAATTTTATTCCTCATGGATATGGGCATATTAGTGATAAAAATTATTTTAAAACTTATGAGAATTTTTTAAAATTTTGTAAAAGAAATAATTTTAATATAACTGATCGTTATAAAATATTTAAAAATATAAATGATATTTATGAATACGTTAAAAAAATTGAAACTCAAAGAATAGAAATTCAATATGATATTGATGGAATAGTAACAAAGATTAATGAAATTGAAATTCAGGAAAGACTAGGAATTACTTCAAAATATCCTAGATGGGCTATTGCATCAAAATTTGACTCTAATAAAGCATTAACTAAAATAAAAAACATAGACTTTCAGGTAGGGAGAACTGGGGCTTTAACACCAGTCGCAAGACTAGAGACAATCAATGTAGGGGGTGTAATGGTGTCAAATGCAACTCTCCATAATTTTGAAGAATTAAAAAGAAAAGATGTCAGAGTCGGTGATTATGTTTGGGTTGAAAGAGCTGGAGATGTAATACCTTATGTAAATAGAGTTGAAATTAAAAAAAGAACTAAGGATTTAAAAAAATATAAAATACCTAAATTTTGTTTATGTGGAAATAAAGTCATATTAAATAAGAAAGAAGCTGTTCTAAGATGCTCAGGGGAAGAAAAATGCAATTATCAATTTCAAGAAAATTTAATTCATTTTGTTTCTAGAAAAGCATTTAACATAGAAGGACTTGGAAAAAAAATAA
Organism: Pseudomonadota bacterium; assembly: GCA_027623775.1. Classification (GTDB taxonomy): domain Bacteria; phylum Pseudomonadota; class Alphaproteobacteria; order HIMB59; family HIMB59; genus HIMB59. Next base: position 564 of record JAQBUY010000141.1, on the reverse strand, counting down.
TTTTGAAATTTATAGAACTTGGTTTAGTCAAGAATCGACTAGATATTTTTAAAATTGAAAATTACAAAAATCTAATTATTGAATTAGAAGGTTTTGGTATTAAATCTTTTGAAAATACAATTCAATCGATAAATAATTCAAAAAATATTATCTTAGATAAATTCATCTATTCATTAGGGATTAGACATATAGGTGAAAATAATGCCCTTTTATTATCTAAATATTTTCTAAATAAGAATAATTTCATTAAATCTATTGAAAAGGGTATTTCAATAGAAGAATTAATTCAAATAGATGGGTTAGGAGAAAAGGCATCCTGTTCCTTTATCAATTATTTTAATAAGGAGAAAATAAAAAAAGAAATTATTCAACTAATAAAAATATTAAGTATAGAAGAAGTAAAGCCTGTTAATGACTTAAACAAAAATATTGTTTTTACAGGTTCTCTAGAAGAACTTTCAAGAGATGAAGCAAAACAATTAGCAAAAAATTATGGATTTAAAATTTTATCATCAGTTAATAAGAAATTAGATTATTTAATAGTGGGGAAAAATCCAGGTTCAA
>JAQBUY010000017.1 GCA_027623775.1 Pseudomonadota bacterium | reverse complement strand
GTCCTGAAGAAACAAGAAATTACGTTAAATCAGGTCATCAAGTATTAATTGAAAAATCAGCTGGTTTATCTTCTGGTTTTTTAGATTCATTTTATAAGGAGGCGGGAGCTTTAATTATTTCTTCTAAAGAAATTTTAAAAAAATCTCAAATTTTAGTTAAAATTCAATTGCCTTTAAGTGATGAGGTAAAAGAAATGCAATCAAACTCTATTCTTGTGTCTCAGGTAAATGTAAACGTTAACCAAGAAATAATTAAATCACTCAATACAAAAAAAATATCTGTTTTTGCTTTAGAGAGAATTCCTAGGATAACTAGAGCTCAGAATATGGATATTTTGTCATCTCAAGCTAATTTAGCAGGTTATCATGCTGTAATTGATGCGGCTTCAGAATTTAATAGAGTTTTACCAATGTTTATGACTGCTGCTGGAAAAATTAACCCGGCTAATGTATTAGTTGTTGGTGCAGGGGTTGCTGGTCTTCAAGCGATAGCCACTGCTAAAAGATTAGGTGCCATCGTTTATGCTACAGACGTGAGAATAGCTTCTAAAGAACAAGTTGAAAGTTTAGGCGGAAAATTTGTCATGGTTGAAGATAAAGAATCTCAAGATTCTGAAACTAGTGGTGGTTATGCAAAAGAAATGAGTGCTGAGTATCAAAAAAAACAAGAAGCTTTATTAGCTGAAACTTTAAAAAAAATAGATATTGTAATATGCACTGCTCAAATTCCAGGAAGAAAAGCACCTCTAATAATTAAAAAATACATGTTGGAAAATATGAATACAGGCTCAGTTATAGTAGATCTTGCGGTTGAAAGCGGTGGAAATTGTGAGTTTAGTCAAGTTGGAAAAATCATTAACAAAAAGGGGGTTAAGATAGTAGGTCATGCTAATGTACCAGGAAGAGTTGCTAATAATGCATCTTCCTTGTTTTCTAAAAATATTTCTAACTTTCTTTCATTAATGGATTTTGAAAGTAAAAAATCTTTATATGATAAAAATGATGAAATTATTAAGGCGACTCTGGTTTGTGCCAGTGGAAAAATATTAATTAATAACTAAGGGGGGAATATGTCAGAATTATCTAATCAATTAGAAAAGTTATCTTATCAAGCTCAAGAACTATCAAATCAAGCGAATAATTTAGCTTCCACTTTAATGGAAAGTCCGAATAGTCATGGAGATTTTTTGGTATTTGGTTTTACAGTATTAATTTTAGCATGCTTTGTTGGTTATTATGTAGTTTGGTCAGTAACTCCAGCATTACATAGTCCTTTAATGGGAGTTACTAATGCTATTTCTTCAGTCATTATTGTTGGAGCCTTGTTGGCTGCAGGACCTATAGACTCTTCTTTATCTAAAATATTTGGATTAATCGCAGTCACACTAGCTGCAGTGAATATATTTGGTGGCTTTGTCGTTACTAACAGAATGTTATCAATGTTTAAGAAGAAACAATAATTAGTATGTCTAATATATCTTCAGTTCTTTATTTAATTTCAGCAGTTTTATTTATTCTATCTCTTAGGGGGCTAAGTCATCCAACCACAGCCAGAAGAGGAAATTTTTATGGCATGCTTGGAATGGCAATTGCTATTGGTACCACTGTAGCATCTCCAGGCGTTTTAAGTTATAAGGAAATTACTATAGCCTTTGTGATAGGTGGTTTAATAGGAAGTACAATAGCTTTAAAAATTCAAATGACGGCTCTCCCTCAGTTAGTAGCGGCATTTCATAGTTTAGTTGGTTTAGCTGCGGTTTTTGTTGCTGGTTCAGCATTCTATAATCCGGGAGCATTTGATATTGGTTCTATAGGCGCAATTCCTACTGGAAGTTTAGTAGAGATGGCTCTAGGTACCGCAATAGGTGCAATTACTTTTACCGGTTCGATTATTGCATTTGGAAAATTACAAGGAGTTGTTACTGGAAATCCTTTGGTTTTTAAAGGACAGCATTTTCTTAATTTTTTTTTAGGCCTTACTATCATTGGTTTAATGATTAAATTTTGTTTAGTTCAATCACCTGAATACTTTTGGTTAATTGTTTTAGCTTCTTTTGCAATTGGATTTCTTTTAATTTTACCAATTGGTGGAGCTGATATGCCGGTTATCGTATCAATGTTAAATTCATATTCTGGATGGGCAGCTACCGGTATTGGTTTTACACTTTCAAATAATTTATTAATTATTACTGGTGCTTTAGTCGGATCCTCAGGAGCTATTCTTAGTTATATTATGTGTAAGGGTATGAATAGATCGTTTTTCAATGTTCTTCTTGGTGGTTTTGGGGGGGAACAAGCTGCAGCTAGTTCTGGAAAAAAAGATGACCGTAAACCAAAACAAGGAAATGCTGCTGACGCTGCATTTATGATGAAAAATTGTTCTAGTGTGATTATAGTTCCTGGTTATGGAATGGCTGTTGCACAAGCCCAACACGCTTTAAGAGAAATGGGTGATATATTAAAAAAAGAAGGAGTAGAAGTTAGATATGCCATTCATCCTGTTGCCGGAAGAATGCCTGGACATATGAATGTTTTATTAGCTGAAGCAAATGTTTCTTATGACGAAGTCTTAGAATTAGACGAAATTAATAGAGATTTCTCAAGTACGGATGTCGCTTTTGTCATAGGGGCAAACGACGTGACAAATCCTGCAGCTAAAACCGATAAAACAAGCGCTATATACGGAATGCCTATCTTAGATGTTGAAAATGCTGGCCAAGTATTTTTTGTTAAAAGAGGTATGGCTAGTGGGTATGCTGGAGTTCAAAATGAATTATTTTTTAGAGATAATACTTTAATGCTTTTTGGTGATGCTAAGAAGGTATGTGAGGATGTTATTAAAGGGTTAAAGAATTAATTAATCGTATTTCTTTTTTCTCATTAATTTCTTAAATCTTTTTTCAGATTCCTTACGTTCGAGTAGTTTTCTTTCAGATGGCTTTAGGTAGTTTTTTCTTAATTTAAGCTCTTTAAAAATGCCTTCTCTTAATAGCTTTTTCTTCAGGACACGAATTGCCGCTTCAATATTGTTATCTCTTACTTGAACTTCTATAGACAATCTAATAACCTCATAAGGGCGTATTTATATATAAATCATGATGTCAAAGCAAGAAAAAATAGTTAATCAATTCATTAAAGATGTTCCTAAGTTTGGATGGTCTAGAGATACCTTACTTGGATCTGCTAAAAAATTGAAGGTGTCCACTTCTATTTTAGCTAAAGAATTCCCTAATTTCGAGACAGATATCATTAAATTTATTATTTCTCAAAATAATAAGAAGGTAGAAAAACTATATAAATCTTTTAACCATGATCGTTTAAGAATGAGAGATAGAATTAAAACTATATTAGAACTTAAGTTTGAAACAAATCAGCATCTCAAGGATTCTCTCCCTGAAATGCTTAAAAATCTTCTTAGGCCTGGAAATATATTAAGCTCATTAAAATTATTAAATCAAAATAGTGATTTTATATGGAAACTAGCTGGAGATAACTCAAATGATTTTAGTTATTATTCAAAAAGAGGATTATTATCAATTGTCTACTTATCTACTTTGATTTATTGGCTAAATGATAATTCGGATAAAATGATTGGTACTAAGTCATTTATAAGTAGGTCAGTAGATAATATCGTAGACGGAATGTCTAAATTAAAACAATTATCTATTTTAAAAATATTAGCAAAAAACTTTTTAGATAAAAGAACTCGATCTTCATAGTAAGATTAAGGTCTAGCTGTAATTCCACCATCAATAATTAATTCAGTCCCTGTAGTGTAAATACTTTCATCACTTAATAGAAACATTATTCCTGAAGCAATTCCATGTGGTTGAATAATTTTCTTAATCGGCATAAAATTTTTCATATTTTTTTTTTCTTTAGGATTTTTTTTCCATCTATCTTGCATGGGAGTTTCAATAGCTCCTGGTAAAATAGTATTAGACCGAATATTAAAAGACCCATATTGAATAGCTAGAGATTTTGAAAATCTGATCATAGCAGCCTTTGAGGCCCCATAGGCATCTTGAGGTTTGTCATCACCTGATAAAGCATCTATGGAAGAGATATGCACCATTGAGCCAAATTTATTTTTCTTCATTTTGGGCATAATAATTTTTACTAAATAAGCCATTGTTTTTAGATTTATCTCAAAAACTTTATCCCAAACATTTAAATCCATCTCTTCTGCAGACTTATCTTTATTAAACCATAATACTCCTGTTGTATTCACCAAGTAATCAATGCTTTTATATTTCTGATAAAAAGAATTAATGATTTTTTCTGTTTCTTCAAATTGCGTCAGATCAATTTTTTCATAATGAAAAAATTTATTTTTAAGTATTTTATTTGGCGGTTCTTTAATATCTAATGCTAAAACATGAATTTTTTCTTCAATTAATTTTAGTGCTGTGCATAACCCAACTCCACCGGAACCACCTGTAACTATTGCTGATTTACCTTTAAAGTTAAGTTTCATTTGAATTTTAAAATACATAATTTATTAACGAATTCAATCAACTTGTAATTTGTACTTTAGTTAATTATTTTTTTGATATAGATTTTCTAGCGGAGAATAATAATCATTATGAATATGCAAAAAACAATTACACCAATTAATAATAGTTTGTATTTAGAAAGACCTTATTTGGAAAATTCTGAAATTGATAAAACTATTGATACATCAGTCAGGGCTTTTAAGGAATGGCGTGAAACAACTGTAAATGAAAGAATTCAAGTAGTTAATAAGTTTATAGATAATTTAATAAATTTAGGGGAAGAAGTTAAAAAAGAAATTTGTTGGCAAATTGGTAGACCTATTTCTCAATGCGGAAGTGAACTTAGAGGTTTTGAAGAGCGTTCAAGATATATGGTAGAAATAGCCGAGGAGTGTCTATCTGATATTGTTGTAAAAAAAAATAACGAATTTGATAATTATATATTTAAGGCCCCACTAGGTGTTATTTTTATTATGGCTCCATGGAATTATCCTGTTATGACTGCTACCAACACTATTGTCCCAGCTTTATTATCTGGTAATAGCGTAATTTTAAAACATTCATCTCAAACTCCTATGTGTGCTGAGTTAATTGCTAAAGCATTAATTGGTACAGGAATTCCTGAGGGTTTATTTCAATATATTCATACTGACCATGGTTCATGTGAAAAAATTATTTCTGATTCAAGAATTGCTCATGTGGTTTTTACTGGTTCTGTTAACGGTGGAAAAGAAATAAAGAAATATATAGGACAACGATTTATAAATGTTGGTTTAGAGCTAGGCGGTAAAGACCCAGCTTATGTTAGATCTGATTGTGATTTAAATCATGCTATAGAGAATCTTATAGATGGTGCTTTTTTTAATTCAGGACAATCATGCTGTGGTATTGAAAGAATTTATGTCGATAAATCTATTTTTAAAGATTTTGTAGATGGAGCAAAAAGCTTAACAGAAAAATATATTTTAGGAGACCCTTCGGATGCCAAGACAAACCTAGGTCCAGTGGTTAGAATGTCAGCTGCGAATTTTATTCGATCTCAAATGGAAGAAGCTATTGCTCAAGGCGCAAATAAAATTGTAGATGAAAGTAAATTTGAAATTGCTTCATTAGATAATTGTTATGTAGCTCCTCAAATTCTTGTAAATGTGAATCATGAAATGCGCTTTATGACTGAGGAAACTTTTGGTCCAACAGTAGGTATTATGCCTGTAGAAAATGAAAAAGAAGCCATGGAGTTAATGAATGATAGTCCTTATGGCCTTACAGCTTCTCTTTGGACTAAGGATTTTGAATTTGCAAAAAGTTTTGGTAAAAAAATTGATACAGGAACTTTCTTTATGAATAGATGTGATGCTCTGGATCCAGCTTTAGCTTGGACAGGTGTTAAAGATACTGGGGTAGGTTGTTCCTTATCAAAATTAGCTTTTGATCACTTAACAAGACCTCAAAGTTTTCATATGAGAAAAAATGTTTAATTTATTACTATGCCTAAAATAATTTCTTCTTATGTAAAATATATCGATGGTTTAACTTCTATAATAGGAAGAATAACCATGTACTTAGTATTTGTTTTAATGGGGATTCTTGTTCTATCTTTCGTAACAAGAAATATTATTAACTTTCCCTTGATGTGGATCATTGAAATGGCACAATTTACAATGACAGCTTATTATTTAATGGGGGGTGCATATTCTATGATGGAAGATCAGCATGTAAGAATGGATATAGTTTATGGAAACTTTTCAGATAAAAATAAAGCTAGAATGGATTTATTTACTAGTTTCTTTTTAATTTTTTACTTAGTGACACTTTTGATAGGATCTTATTCAAGCTTAATTTATACAATCAATACTAATCAAAAACTTTTTACTGCTTGGGCTCCCTATGTGTGGCCAATTAAAACTATTATGTTATTTGGAATTTTACTCATGCTTCTACAATCTTTCTCAATTTTTTTTAAAGATTTAGCTAAAGTGAAAGGAAAAAAAATCTAAACATGCTTGCTGAATATTTAAGTTATGAAGCCATTGCAATTTTAATGTTTTCAACAGTGCTTGTTATGTTAATTACAGGCCAAAGGGTATTCGGTGCGATAGGTTTTGTTGCCGCCGCAGCAGCACTCCTTTTATATGGTAATGGTGCTATAGAAATGCCTTATACCGCTACCTGGAAGCTTTTTAAATGGTACCCAATGTTAACACTCCCTCTTTTTATTTATATGGGTTATATGATTTCTGAGTCGGGTATCGCTAGCGATCTTTATAAAATGTTTCATTATTATTTTGGAGGTGTTCAAGGTGGTTTAGCTATAGGCACAATGGGTATGATGGTTGCAATTTCTGCAATGAATGGATTGAGTGTTGCCGGAATGGCTGTAGGTGCAACCATAGCAATACCTGAAATGTTAAAACGAAATTATGATAAAAGAATGATTACGGGTGTAGTCCAAGCAGGAAGTTCTTTGGGTATTTTAATACCTCCAAGTGTTGTTTTGGTTTTATATGGAATGATTGCAAGACAGCCGGTAAGCAAACTTTGGTTGGCAGGAGTCGTACCTGGTTTAATGATGGCATCTCTTTTTATTCTGTACATCTATATTAGATGTAAACTTCAACCAGAGTTAGGCCCTGTACTTTCAAAGGAAGAAAGACAAATTTCATTTATTGAAAAATTAAAATTATTAAGAGCAGGTATTATTCCTTTTGTTATTTTTTTTGTGATGACGGGTTTATTTATAATGGGTATTGCAAGTTTAGTGGAATGTTCTGCTGTTGGTGCTTTAGCAGCAACCATTGCAGCTTTTGCCAAAGGTAGATTAACTAGAAAGACCATAGATGATGTTTTAAAAAAAACCTTAGGTGTATCATGTATGTTTATGTGGATCATACTAGCGGCTCTTTGTTTTGGTGCAGTCTTTGATGGTATAGGAGCTGTCAAAGCAATCGAAAACTTATTTATTGAAAGATGGAATTTGAGCCCCTGGGGAGTTTTGATAATGATGCAGCTATCATATATTTTAATGGGAATGTTTTTAGACGATACGGCAATGCTAGTGATTGTCGCTCCACTATATGTCCCGTTAATTATTTCTCTTGGTTTTAATCCTGTTTGGTATGGAGTTTTATATACAATCACTTGTCAGATCGCTTATATGACACCCCCGTTTGGATATAATTTATTTTTAATGAGAGCTATGGCGCCTAAAGAAATATCTTTGCTTGATATTTACAAATCAATTATTCCCTTTGTTTTTGTTATGCTTTTTGGATTAGTTCTTTTAATGATTTTTCCTCAGCTAGCTCTTTGGCTTCCTGAAAAAGTCTTAGGTTATTAAGCTTTTTAAAAAATAATTATTCACATTTTATCCATTTCTATAATATGCAATCTTTGCATATACTGTTATAATTTTATGGAATCATAGGAGGAATAATTATGGTTGATGAAAGTAAGATTAAAAAATCAAATAGAAGAGGTTTTCTAAAAAAAGCTGGTTTAGTTACGGCAGCAACAATTGGAGCTTCTGCTGTTAAGGCGCCTTACGTGTATGCGGCTACTAATCCAATTAAATGGAGACTTCAAACATACTCGGGAGCACCTTTAGGAGCTCACGTTATACTTCCACAAATCGAAGCTTTTAATAAAGCCGCTCATGGTGAAATGGAAATTGAGCTTTATTATGCTGATCAATTAGTACCAACTGATGAATTATTTAGAGCAATGCAAGCAGGCACTATTGATGCTGTTCAAAGTGATGACGCTACTATGGGATCACCTGTAGATATTAGTCAATTCGGAGGTTACTTTCCTTTTGCTACTCGATACAGTCTAGATGTACCAGCTATGTTTAAGTATTATGGCTTAGATGAAGTTTGGGCAGAAGCTTATGGAGAAGTGGATAATGTTACTTGGTTAAGTACTAGTGCATGGGATCCTTGTCATATTTTTACCGTTAAGAAAAAAGTCACATCTCTAGCTGACTTAAAAGGTTTGCGTGTGTTTGGTGTTCCGACTGCAGGTGCTTTTATGCAGAGATATGGATTAATTCCAGTAACTGTGCCTTGGGATGATGTTGAAGTTGCTATGCAGACTGGCGAGTTAGATGGAGTTGCTTGGTGTGGATTTACAGAAGCATACGAAGTGGGCTGGGCTGATATTTGTAATTACGCATTAACAAATGCTGTAACAGGTTCTTGGTTTGGTTCATATTTCGCTAACACAAATAGCTGGAATAAATTATCTCCAAAACTTCAAGAGCTTTTCAAAATGTCAATTGATCAATCTCATTACTATAGACAAGTATGGTATTGGGGTGGTGAGGCTAAGCTTCGTGTAGAAGGTAAGAAAATGGAATTAACTAGCTTACCTGCTAACGAATGGGCGCAAGTCGTAGAAGATGCTAAAGGTTTCTGGGATGAAAGAGCTGCCGTTAGTCCACGTTCTGCAAAAGTTGTAGATGCTTTCAAAAAGTACTCAGACGTAATGGACAAAGCGGGATACCCTTACAGATAAACAATTAAATAAATCACTCCAGTATATATTGCTGGAGTGATAATTTTCTATTATAAGGTTCATATGACTATCACATTCAAAGAATTAAAAAAACAAATTGAAAAAAAGCAAATTGATACTGTATTAGTCGCTCTTTCCGATATGCAGGGAAGATTAACTGGTAAGAGAGTAACAGGGAAAGCGTTTCTAGATTACGTTCATAAAGAAAATCATTTTTGTAATTATTTGTATGCGGTTGATATGGAAATGTATACGGTTCCAGGTTTTAAATCTTCTTCTTGGGAGACAGGTTACGGGGATATGACTGTTAAGACAGATCCTAATACTATTAAAGTATTACCTTGGTTGGAAAAAACAGCTCTTATTTTAGGTGACTGCTTTGAAGGTGATGGGAAAACACCCATTCAACACTCCACCAGATATATTTTAAAAGAAGCTATCAGTAAGGCCAACTCAATGGGATACCAGCCGATGATCGGATCGGAGTTAGAGTTCTATTTATTTAATCAAACTTATGATGAAATTCATCATGGTCATTATAAAAATTTTAAAGAGTCATCTTGGTATATTGAAGATTATATGATCTTCCAAACAACAAAAGACGAACCTTATATGAGAGATTTAAGAAATGGTTTGCTTGATGCTGGCGTTTATGTTGAATGTTCTAAAGGAGAGGCTTCTCCAGGACAGCAAGAAATTAATGTTGTTTATACGGATGCTTTAAGTATGGCTGATAGCCATATATTAATAAAAAATGCTGCAAAAGAGATAGCTTTTAAGCACAATAAGGCAGTAAGTTTTATGGCTCAATATAGCAACAAAGCATGCGGTTCCTCTTCTCATATTCATAACTCTTTAATGGACATGAAAACAAAAAAAAATGTCTTTGCTGATCCTAAAGATAAAAGAGGAATGTCTAAAATATTCAAAAGTTATATTGCCGGTCAAATTGAATTTTTAAGTGATATCTCAATTTTTTTAGCACCTAATATCAATTCCTACAAAAGGTTCCAAGAGGGCTCTTTTGCTCCCACTAAAGCTGCATGGGGAGTTGATAATCGAACAGCTGGTTTTAGATTAGCTGGACATGGAAATTCTATCAGAATTGAATGTAGAGTTCCTGGTGCTGATGTTAATCCTTATCTCTCTTTTGCTGCTTTAATTCAAGCGGGTTTATATGGTATTGAAAATAAATTAACACTAGAAGAGCCTGTCTCAGGAAATTTATATTCTAATAAAAAATTAAAAGAAGTTCCTAAAACATTAAGAGAAGGAATAGAGTTGGCAAAAAACTCCAAACTTCTTCTTAAAATATTTTCTAAAGAAGTTCTAGATCATTATATTCATGCAGCAGAGTGGGAACAGTCAGAATACGATAAATCTGTTAATGATTGGGATCATAGAAGATATTTCGAAAGAGTTTAACAGGATAAAAAAGGAGATACTGATGCAAAATATGAATTGGAATTACCCAACAACAATTTGGTTTGGACTAGATAGGTCAAAAGAAATTCAATTAGCCTGTGATAATCTAGGTATGAAAAATCCCTTAATTGTTACGGACCCAGGACTTCTACAAACTAATATTATAGAAAGCATTAATAACTCTCTTAAAATTAAAACAAATATTTTTTCAGATGTTCAAGGCAATCCTACAGGAACTAATGTGGAGGAGGGTGTTAAGATATTTAACAAAAATAACCATGATGGCGTGATAGCAATCGGAGGCGGTTCAGGAATGGATGTGGGTAAAGGTATTGCTTTTTTAGCGGAACAAACAAGACCGCTTTGGGATTTTGAAGATGTGGGAGATTGGTGGACAAGAGCTGATAGTTCTAAGATTAAACCTATTATCGCTATACCAACTACTGCTGGAACTGGGTCAGAAGTGGGTCGAGCGTCAGTTTTTTTAAACGAAGAAACACATAAGAAAAAAATTATTTTTCATCCTAAAATGTTACCCCAAATTTCTATTCTAGACCCTAATCTAACTTTAAATTTACCCCAGTCTATTACGGCAGGAACAGGTATGGACGCTTTAGCTCATTGTTTAGAAGCTTATTCATCTCCTTTTTATCACCCAATGGCCGAAGGGACAGCTTTAGAGGGTCTTAGATTAGTGAAGGAAAATTTGTTAGAGGTATTTCATAATGGTTCTAATGTTGAGGCAAGAGCTAATATGTTAGTGGCTTCTATGATGGGCGCTGCTGCTTTTCAAAAGGGTTTAGGCGCTATTCACTCCATTACTCATCCTGTGAATTCTATCTATCATACACATCACGGCACAACGAATGGAGTTGTGATGCCGTTCGTTCTCCATTTTAATAAATCAAAGATTGAAGATAAAATTATTCGATTATCTAACTTTCTCGATATTCCTGGAGGATTTGATGGAATATTAGACTGGATTATCTCTCTGAAGAAAGAAATGAATATTCCTCTTACTTTAAAAGACATGGGAGTGAAGGAAGGTGATGAAATTAAATTAGCACCACTGGCTCAAGAGGATCCAAGTACGGGAGGAAATCCTGTAGAGATGACAGAGGAAAAATTTAAAATATTAATTAAAGACTGTATTGCGGGAACTTACTCTTAGATAGTTTTTGAAATTTTTATAAAATCACTGTGTGCTTTTTTTGAAATAGAAGCAACGACATTACCTCCTGATTTAAGACTTAACTGATTACCTTTCCAGTCGGTAATAGTTCCACCCGATTCTTCTATTAAATTAACTAAAGGAAGGAAGTCGAAAGGTTTTAAATCGCATTCCACAACCATCGGTATCTTACCCTCTGCAAGTAAGCCGTACTGAACACAATCACCACCAAAAACATAATACCGAATAATTTTACCAATTTTATTATAAATTTTATTTTCAGGTAATTCTTTAAATGCAGACATTCCTGAATGACTAATGACCATTTCCTTAAGGCTTAAAAAAGATTTATTTTTTTTAATTTTCTTATTATTGAGATATGCACCTTTTCCTTTGATGCCTTTCCAGTTTTTTTTCATTAATGGACTATTGATAATGCCAAATATAGGTGCACCATAATGAAGAAGGGTTATTAATGTTCCGAAAGCATGATTTCCATGAATAAAATTTTTAGTTCCATCGATAGGATCAATAACCCAAATAAACTCATTATCTATTTTTGAATTTTTAAATTCTTCACCATAAATACCATGAGTTGGATATTTCTTTTTAATTTCTTTTCTAAAATTACTTTCAATCAATTTATCAATTTTCGTTACGGGTGAGCTATCTTTTTTATATTGTACCGAAATTGATAGCTTGTGTTGTGTTAATATAATTTTTTCAGATTTCTTAATTAGTTTTTCTGCAAAGCTAATATAAGAATTAAGAGTTTTTTGTTCAATTGACATCTTTAATGTACCTTAGAGAGAATTTTACTAAATATTAATTCAAAATTCTCTACTTGCTGAGCTCCATTAATAACTAATTGTTGATTTACTATAAAAGTAGGGACGCTATTAATTCCCATTCTTCTAGCTTCTAACTCCTCATTAGCTAAGGGCTCTATATTATTCTTATCAGTTAAATATTGTTTAAATTCATCTTCATTAATTTGATGATTTTTTGCAATATCAAGAAGAATAGTGGGGTCACCTATATCCATCCCTTTGAGAAAATATGACTGAAATAAATCTTCAATAACATCATTTTGTAAATTCTTTTGATAAGCTAGAGCTAAAAGTCTATGAGAATTAAATGAATTAGGAGTCACTTGAATTTTGTCAAATTGAAAATCGATATTTTCTTTTAATCCTTCGTTATGAATGTTTTCATAGACCGTATTGGCCCCATCTTCACTTCCAAACTTGGATACTAAATATTCTTTTCTATCCATCCCATCAGCTTGCATATTTGGATTAAGCTGAAATGGTCTCCATGTAATTTTAAACTCTTCATGAGAAAACTTAGATATAGCTTTATCTAATCTTTTTTTACCAATATAGCACCAAGGACAAACGGTGTCTGAAAAAACATCAATTTTAATCATTTAGCTAAACTTATATTCTATTATTAAAAATTAACAAAAGTTATTTGTTTTGTTATGATATTTTTAACAAAAGGAGATTCTTATGATTGAAAACTTTAATGGGATTTTTTATTTAGCGATATTTTTACTAATATTAGTGATGAATATTTTTTATGCATATCAATGCTTATTTAACACTAAGAACTTCATGGATAAATACGCTATAGATGTGACTTCTGCTTTCTTTGCTCGATTTGCAGGTAGCTTTGTAGCTGGAACAGTTCTAATGCAATTCTATATTCTTTATAGGGGCACCGAAGGAACTTGGGCTTTTTTTAATTTTCTTTTTATAACTTTGTTACTGATAGCTTGTGCTGCTTTTTACACAACTGAAATTGACAAATTGGGAAGAACTGAAAAAACCAGTAAAGAAGGATATCTATCAACAGGCGCTTTAGCTATCATGACTGGCGTTCTTTGTTTCGGATTAGCTGTTAAAATCTATGTGTAAATTATATTAAGGACGACTCAAGTTGTCCTTAAATAAATAAATATTAATTTTATCAAATAAAACTAATATTTACTTGATGTCACTAGCATACGCTAAAGAAAGAGAAGATTTAGCGGCAGCTTTTCAATGGACTGCGAGACTGAATATGCACGAAGCAGTGGCCAACCATTTTAGTTTTAGTGTTGAGGGGGGTAATAAGTTTCTTATAAATCCAAATCAAAAACATTTTAGTCAAATCAAATCATCCGACATTTTAATTTTAGACATAGACGAAAAAGAACCTTTTAAATTAAAAAATGCGCCAGATCCAACTGCCTGGGGCTTACATAGTTCGCTTCACAAGCATGTTCCTCATGCAAAGTGTGTAATGCACGTTCATCCAATTTATTCTACCGTTTTAGCCTCTCTTAAAGATAGTTACTTAAAACCAATTGATCAGAATACTGCGATATTTTTTAATAGGATGATAGTTGACGATAATTTCGGAGGTCTAGCTTTTCAAGATGAAGGAATAAGATGTGCTAAGTATTTCAGTAATCCAAAAATAAAAACTATGATCATGGGAAACCACGGATTATTAATTCTAGGAAATGATATAGCAGACGCATTTAATAGAATGTATTATTTTGAAAGAGCTGCTGAGACCTACATTAAAGCACTGCAAACGAAAATGCCTTTAAGGGTTCTATCTAATGCTATTGCTGAAAAAACAGCATTAGAGATGGAAGATTATCCTGATCAATCTGAGTCTCACTTCAATGAGATAAAAAATATTTTATTAAAAGAGGGAAGTGATTTTAAAAAATAATGAATACTATTCAATGGCTTTGGAATTCTATTGAAGTATTAATGAATTTAGATGTGAGTATAATTATTATTGGAATTATATTAAAAAAGAATAAATATAATTATATTATTTTTTGACTATGCCTTTGTAACTCAGTGATAGTGCACATCATTGGCGACACTTTAGTTCTGTAAACCAATGATCTAATTTTTTGATGAATAAGTAATTAGTAGTATAAAAATGGAGATCATAATGAAAAAAATATTAATAACATTATCCTTAGTGCTTTTTACCAGTTCAGTCTATGCAGGTTCATGCCCTAATATGGCGAAAAGTTTAGATGATATGATTGCAGAAGCACAAATATTAAGAGATCAAGGTATGGCAGCTCACGACGCTGGTGACCATGCAAGATCAGAAGAGCTATTGAATCAAGCCATGGAACTTTTTAAAAGCTAATAAAAAATCAAAAATATTTTAAAGCAGGTATAGAATTTTTATCTGCTTTAAATACTAATTTAATTATATACTTACAAATATATCTTATGCCTTCGTAGCTCAGTGATAGAGCACGTCATTGGTAATGACGGGGTCGGAAGTTTGATTCTTCTCGGAGGCACCAAAAATATTCTAACTAAATTTTAATATTTTCTAAAAGTTCCTTAACAACTCTTACGCCACTACGGTCAGCTCCATGAACAGTTCCGTATGCTCCTGCTGTAGCTTCTCCTGCAAAAAAAATTTTATTACCAACGGATTCTTTTAAAACTTTTCTTAATTTTGCTTTTCCAGGAATTGCACTTGACCAAGCGCCAATGGTGTAGGGATTATCAATCCAATCTGAAACATGGGCCTTAATAAAGTAATCATCAAAGGAAGAACCGTACGCAGAACGAAGATAATTGAGAATAAAGTCTATCGAAGCTTTATCCCCTTCTTTTGCCATATCTTTTGCAAATCGACCCTTAAGACTAAAAAAAGATATATTTGAATCACAGACTTTAAGTGTGCCATTTGAGCTCTTTGAATATAACTCTTTGTTTACATAATTATTTTCAACTTTTTTATACCAATATGTATCTTTAGCTATTCCATAATTTCTATAAAAACTTTCTTTCAACTGCAAGGTCACCCTATGATAAGGAGTCATACCAATCCCATCAAAGGCTTCATATTTTTTCTTTGGTAAATCAGGTGTGAATTTAATTTTTTCGGCTTTTAAAACTCCGGTAGAAACAGTCAAAATACATGCTTTAGCAGTAATCGTTCCATTATTTGTCTCAACTTTTATATTTTTACCATTCCATTTAATTTCATTTACTACAGTATTTAATTTCACTGGAATATCTTTTCTGTAATGTGCAAGAAGAGTGCCATAACCTTGACTGCAAAACCCATCTCCTTCACCAAGATCATTCCAATTTAATCGACCATCATAAACTGATTGATTATCAAAATCTCTCGATTTAAGAATTTTTTGGACAGAACCAAACCATTCATTTTTTTTTAAGTTCTCTGGAATTAAGTCAATTAGAGGAATATCTTTTTTAGCATTATGAGTAATAATTTTTATTTCATTATATAAGTCCCAAAGGGGTTTGTCTTCTGGCCATTTTAAATCTTTTTTTCCATCATAGACGCGATAATTTTCATCTTTATCTTTATAGATATCAAATATGCCTTCATATTTTTTTCCATATTTAGCTAATTGATTATGAGAATAGCCATGAAGCCAGTGTGCTCCAATATCATAAGGAACTCCAAAAATAGAATTATTAGTATAGCATCTTCCACCAATACGATTCATTGCTTCTATACAAATAACTGATTTTCCTTTTTTTATTAATTCAGCTGTAGCTGATAATCCGGCAGAACCAGCACCTATAACGATAACATCAGGATTAGATTGCGTTTGAGATATTATTGGAAATACTGATAGTACAACTCCATAAGCGGAAGTCTTTAAAAATTTTCTTCTTCCAATTTTTTTAAGAAATTTATTATCATTCATACAATATTTTTTTTAATAGCTCTAGGGACTTAGAATAACTTTCATTGAATTCTCACTCATAGCGACTTCCATTGCCTCATGCACATTTTCTATTTTGTACTCATGAGTTATAATTTTATCCCAGGGTAATTGATCGATTGTTTTTTCTAATAAAGTAATACTGGGATAATATTGTGATATCTCATCTCCACCGACACCCATTATCCTGGCACTGTTTTCTAAAATTTGTTTATGAGGATTTAAATTGATTTCATACGAATTTGAAAATACACCTACTTCAATAACCATACCTCCTTCTCTTATTAAATCTAAAGCAATACCAAAGCATTTAGCATCTCCGCTACAATCAATAACTAGATCAACTCCTACATTATCAGTAATATTTTTTATATTATCAACGATCTCGTCTCTTTGATCACTATTTATAACGTATGTTGCTCCAAATTCTTTAGCAAGTGAAGTTCTATAAATACTGGGGTCGATTGATATTAATTTTCCCGCTCCCATTAGATTTGCTTTAATTAAATGAAATAGACCTATTGGACCTGTGCCTAAAATAGCAACAGTATCACCGCTTCTAAAAGGCTCCCATTCAGAAGACCATTGCCTAGCTTTGTCTAAACAAGCAGTTACTGACATTGGCTCTATATAGACGCCAAATCTTGGGTCAATATTTTCTGGGAATTTAAATAAATGACTCCCAGGTAATATGTACAAATATTCGCTCCAGCCACCAAATATAAAAGGCGGCTCACCAGCGCCAATGTTATTACCATAATCTAACTTACATTCGCAAAAGTAATAGGGTCTATTATTTCTACAAGCGTAACACTTACCGCATGATATGTTAGGAGCAGGCACAACTCTGTCACCTACTTTTAATTTATTACCATCATGATCAAGAAGGACACCATTAATTTCTTCTATAATACCTACATTTTCATGACCTTGAATTACTGGTAAAGGGATTGGTCTTCCACCCTTTTGTTCAAAAAAACCGTTGAATGAATGTTTATCTGTTCCACAAATTCCAGAGTATTCCATTTTGATAATTGCGCACCCTTTTTTAAGTTCTGGATAAGGGTAGTCTTTAAGCGTAAGTACGCCTTTGGCTTCTAGAGTAACTGCTCTAACGTTTCTATTAGCTCCTTTTTTCATAATCTAAATATTAAGATAATTTTAACATTTTTTATATGTAATTAATTTACAAAAATATAAGGCTATATAATTCAAGATAAACCTAAAGTTATGGTTACGAATTACACGCATATTAAACTACAAAGAAAGAGAAAAATTTTCAATACATTGTAAATTTATGGAATATTGAAAAACAATAAAAATGAGCATTTGCCACATCATTGGTAATGCTCAGTTCCAAGTTCAATTCTTGGTATTGGCACCAAAAAAATTAATCATAATGCGTGCAAGATTTGTGCATGTTTTAAAAACACGTCAAGACACATACTTACAAAATCATTGAGAAATAACGTTTCTTTATGTGTAAATATGTGCACGTAGAATGGGGGTTTTGTTGATAATCAATGATTTTCCCTCCTTGGTAATGACGGGGTCGGAAGTTTGATTCTTCTCGGAGGCACCATATTTTTTAACTAATTTAAAATAATATAGGAAATTGTTTATTGTCTAAAAAATCAGAACCTTCTCTTTTAAATTTTTTGTAGGTTTTAGCAGTACCACCTTCATTTGTAGGGTGAAATTTTGCATTACTAGGTACACAGTGAGAAACAATCGCCCTACGATCTTCTCTAGAATTATTAATGCCTGATCCATGCCACATATAGCCATGATGAAAGGCTGCTCCACCAGCTGGAACTTTCACGTATGTTATTTCAATTTTTTTATTATTTTTTTTAGCGAAAGAATTTAATTCTTTTTTGTAATCATCAGGGGAATGAAATTTTCCTTTAGGGGGTTGAAGACCCCACTTATGTGATCCCCTTACATACTCTAAAGTTCCTTTTTCGATCGAGGTATCATCCATTGACATCCAGCAAGTCAGCATAGTTTGAGGAATTATCCAATCATCGTAGGCTGCATCTTGATGATAGCTAAGAGTTTTACCTCCTGGAGGTTTCCATAATAAATTATCTTGAATTAATCTAGCTCCACTCCAATTCATTAACTTTGAGCAAATTTCACCAATAATTCTATGACAAACTAATTGTTTAATTAAATTATCAGATTTCCAAGCATTACAAATTTGCCTTGTAACATTCATAGGATCTCTATTAAATTTCCAATTCCATTCATCAGGCTCTATACCTGTTTCAAAATCACCTTTGAATAGAGGTTCAAATTTATTTCTTAATTCATCTAAATATTCGGAGTGAATAAATTTATCTAAAATCAAGTAACCATTTTCATTAAATTCATCAATTAAATTATTATTAAGTTTAAAATTAATCATTTTTTAAAATATTTGTTAAATTTTTTTTCATAATCGCGTCAGCATTAAATATAATCCTAGTACTAATAATCCTATGGAAATAGTAAAGCAGATTTGAAAAGCCTTATTAATAAAAAGATACTCTTTTTTTTGAACATACCTTTTTCTAGTTATATACAACAAAGCTGTCAAAATGGATAAAAACCAAAAAGAATTAACTACTAATTCTGCGCTCAATTAAAATTTTTTCCAAAACAAACCAGAGGTTAAAAACAGTAGAAT
>JAQBUY010000140.1 GCA_027623775.1 Pseudomonadota bacterium | reverse complement strand
TTTTAAAAATAATAAATTTAATGATTTAGATAAATTTACTAAAAAAGTAATTGCATCAAAATTTTTTTCAACAGCAGGTTTTTTAAAAACAAAATCACTTGAAGGATCAAGAAATACTCAAATTGCAGATTCAATAAAGATAGATGAAAATTATATTACAAAAGAAGCATTAGTTTTAAAGGATGTTGGAGCTATTTACTTACGAATATATAAACAAAAAGTTGCAGATAAAATATATGCCAATCCAATTTATGATGATGGAGAAGATAAAATAAAAATTAATGAATACATTACTTTGGGAGAAAAGGCTTTAGCAGATTCATTGTTAGCAACTAATCCAAGAAAATTAAATAATTTACTAAAAACAGATTTTTTTAGTAATATTAGTTCAGAAGATAAACTTACCTTATCCTCAAGTGCTGATAAAGCAATATTTGATTTAGATGTAAAACAAATTTCTTTTGGACTTGAATATATACCTGGAATGAAAATGGCAGAGCTTTATACAAATTTTAAAGAAATAAGAGATGGAGTTTTTACAAATAAAAATCAACAAAGTGTATGGAATAATTTTTCTCAATTGGAAAAACAAGAAGCATTAAAAACATCTATTTCAAAACTTAGAGAGTCTGAATTTTTATTTAAACAATATAATCAAGATATTGATAGAAAGGCTGCTGATGCTTCACAAGAAGCATATGATACATTATTAAAAAACACTAATGGAGATACTTATGATGTTAATACTATGAATCAAATTTATTCAGATAATCCTCCTATTAAATTAAACTTATTAAAAATAAACGAAATGGTTGAAACAGATGAAATAATCCCAGACAGTTCTTATAATAAAAAAATAGATATATTACAAAAAATATCAATGGGAGAAATTATTGATATTCAAAAACAATTTAAGTTACCTAATGAATCAGAACCATCTTCTTTAATACAAAGAGTTATTAATAGAGAGTTATCAAAAAAAGATTTAGAAAAATTCAATACATTATTTAAACCAAATGGGGTTGATGATGGGACAAAAAATAATATGAATAAATTTTTTAATTTTATTGAAGATACTCAAATATTTATAGCAGGGATGCCTTCGTTTAAATTTTTTGATGCTAATTATGATAAGAGATTAAATTTTTATACAGATACAATGTATGAAAGATTTCTTGTTGGATTGTCTGAAGGAAAAATGGCAGAAGATTTACTTGATAATACAAATGAAAGTTACATAGCTAAAGATGGAATTAAATTTCAACCAAACAGAGAAGATATTGTAAGACAAGCTATTATTTTTAAAAAGAAAATGCAAGGATATGATAAAAGATTAGATGGAGAAACTATAGAGGAATATAATCTAAGAATATCAGGAAAATAATGGAAATACTAACTAAAGATCAATATAAAAACGCAGGTTTTAATGATGATGAAATTTTTGCCTTTACCTCAAAAACAACAGAAGATAATCAAAAAAAAAGTACAGAAATTGATGGTAAGTATGGCGGTATAGATTACTTTGACTTAGCAGCATGGGATTTGGGGGTTCAAGAAGTTGATAGAAAACCAATACAAGAATATTGGCAGGGTGTAATGGGTAAAATTAAAGATTTACCAAAAACTATTTATGGAGAAAAAAGTGAATTTATAGAGCATATTGGAATAGGACTTGGTGCTACTAACTGGGGACTTGCAACTGCTCTTTTAAAAGGTGAAGATTTACCAACTGCGTATCAAAGACAATATGGTGAAGATGAAAGTTTTTTAGAAGGATTAGTTCAAAGGGGTACAACTTTGGCATTTAATTTGCCATTTTATATAGCAGGTGGAGCAGCAGGTGGAGCTACTGGAGCATTCTTTGGAGGACCTGCAGTTGCAAAATTTACTGGTCCATTTGGAGCTGGTTTTGTAAATGGTTCAATTAGAAAAACTTTAATGGAAGCTATTCAAAAAAAACAAATTGATGAACCTGTAGATTATATGAAAATATTTTTAGAAGAAGGTGTTAAAGAGGGTTTAAAAGAAGGAACTCAATTAAGTCTTGCATTAAATGCTCCACGATTACTAGGACCAAAACTAGGAGCTAATTATTTTGCAAAAGTTCTTTCCAGATTTACTGTATTCGAAGGTTTGGGAGCTGCTATGCACGGACAATTACCAGGTGGTAGAGAACTTGCTTATTCAGGAATTTTTTGGGGTATGTCAGGATTTGATGGTAGTCGAGCTAAAATATTAAAAGCAGAAAAACATTACAAAAAGAAGGCAGATGAAATTTATATACAAACAAATAAAAAACCAACTGAAATTTTAATAGAAGAAAATTTAGACAGAACAATTAAAAATGATAACGATAGCATTAATACTATAATACCAAAATCTTTAGAAAATCTTGTTACAGAAAAAGTAACAACAGAAACTATTAGAAGAGATGCTGATATTGCTTTTAAAAAAAATATAGAGAATAGCATACAAGAATTAAAAAAACAAAATAGAAAAATTTATGAAGAAGCAAGAGAACAAAATAATTTAGATAGAAAAAAAGTAGAGCAAGAAGTAAAAAAAAAAAATCCCAATATTGCTATGGATGAAATGTATAAAATGGTTAATTCTATTCTTGCAGAAAGAACTAATAAAAAAATAGAACCAATTATATTAGAAGTTAAAAAACTTGAATTAGAACTAGATAAAGCAAGTAAAGATCAAATAGAGATTTCCACATCAGAGATAATTAAATCTGAAGATCCTGCAATGCAACACATGTTTGACAATATGGCATTTGGTACTAATAAAAATAAAATTCCAATTATAGATCGAGTAAAAGAAGCTGGACATATATTTGAACTAACACAAGTTGATTTTAGAAGTCCACTTAAAAGAGCTATGAAAGAAGCTAATATGCGTGTTAAACCTAGTATGGCAGAACTAAATGTTTATGAACAAGCAGCACAGTTATCAAGATCTTATACTTTAGGTGATTTTTTTTTA
>JAQBUY010000139.1 GCA_027623775.1 Pseudomonadota bacterium | reverse complement strand
ACCTAAGATCAATATTATTTACACTCAAGTAATAGATAATCTTGTTAATTTATTAAATATAAATAAAGATCAAATTACTCTTAAGGCAACAACAAATGAAAAATCAGGACTAATAGGTAAAGAAAAATTTATAGCCGTATGGTCTAGCGTTTTACTAAAAGAAATTTAAGCAGATTGCTTTAATTTAATAAAATCTTCATCAGCATGATAACTTGATCTAGTCATTGCGGAAGAAGAAATCATTTTAAAACCTAAAAGAACACATAAGTCGAAAAGTTGTTTAAATTCATTCGGATGGTAAAATTTATGAACTTTCTCATGATGAATAGATGGTTGTAAATATTGTCCGATAGTCACAAAATCTATTTTAGATTTTTTCATATCTTTTAATACCTGTTCAATTTCATTTAAATTTTCTCCAAGACCTAACATTATTCCCGATTTAGTAAAAATAGAAGGGTCATGTATTTTGACATCTAATAGCAGTTCTAGACTCTTATTATAATTTGAGCCAGGTCTTATGCTTTTATAAAGTCTAGGTACGGTTTCCACATTATGATTAAAAACATCAGGTTTTACATTAGCTATATCTATATAATTTTTATTCTTTCTTAAAAAATCTGGGGTGAGTATTTCTATTGTAGTTAAAGGTGACAGTTCCTTAATAAATTTAATCGTATCGATAAAGTGATTTGCTCCACCATCTTCCAAGTCATCCCTATCAACACTAGTTATTACAACGTGCTTAAGACCAAGTTTTAAAACTGATTTAGCGACATTTAAAGGTTCCAAAGGATCTGGTGGACCTGAAGGTTTTCCAGTTTTAACATTACAGAAAGCACAAGCTCTCGTACACGTATCCCCTAATAACATAAATGTAGCATGTTTTTTACTCCAGCATTCCCCAATATTTGGACACGCTGCTTCTTGACAAACAGTATGCAAATTATGCTCTTTAACAATTTCTAAAGTTTCAAAATAAGTTTTACTAGTTGGAGCTTTTACCTTAAGCCAACTAGGTTTTTTTAATGTAGTTGGATTATATTTTTTAACTTTTTCTGGATGTCTAATCACAATTAAAAATGTAATGGTTTGTCAAAAGCAGTCAATACACTCTCATGTATCGACTCTGACAAAGTTGGGTGAGCAAATACAGTGTTTATAAAATCCTCTTCAGTAGCTTCAGCTGTCATGGCAATACCAAAAGTAGATAGTAGCTCGGTAACATCTGGACCTATAAGATGCGCCCCAAGCAATTCACCAGTTTTTGAATTAAATAATGTTTTTACAAAACCATGACTATTATTAATAGTTTGGGATTTTCCATTAGCCATAAATGGGAAACTACCTTTTTTATATTCTACACCATCTGCTATTAATTGGTCTTCTGTTAAGCCAATAGAAGCAACTTGCGGAAGACTATAGATACAACCAGGAATATTTTTTTCTAATAATTTATGTTGTTTTTTGTTTGATTTAATAAAATTAATACAATTAATTGCTTCATGCATAGCCTTATGAGCTAACCATGGTCCACCACTAATATCACCAATAGCAAATAAATTTTTATAATTAGTCATGCCTTCATTAGAAGTTAATAAATAACCACCTTTATCTAAATCTAAATTAAATTCATCAGTAATTTCTTTAGCTATATTAGGAACAACCCCTATAGAAACAATTAAAGCTTCTGAAGATAAAGTTTGACCATTATTAAACTCAATTATAACAGAATTATTCTTTTTATTAATTTTTGTTATATTAGTATTTAATTCAAATTTTATTCCTTTTTTTTCAAATATCTTTTTAGCCTCTATTGAAATATCTTTATCAAACTGTGGTAAAATTTTATTCTGAGTTTCAAAAACCGTAACTTTTGTACCTAAAGCATTGTAAATACTAGCGTACTCTATACCAATTGCTCCTGAACCAATAATAATCAAATCTTTAGGAAGAAATTTTGGAATCATAGCTTCTTTTGAACTCCATACATTTTCATCAAAATTTAAATCCATTAATTTTCTAGGACTACAACCAGTAGCAAGAATACAAAATTTACTTGTAATTTTCTTGTTATCAGCAATATCAAAAATAAAATCTTCATTTGATTTTTTTGGAAGTGCGCGAATTTTAAAAACTTCGATTTTATTTTTTTTCATGAGCGAACTAATGCCTTTAGATAAATTTTCAGACGCTTGTCTTGATTTTTGAACAATTAATTCTAGCGTAATTTTTTTTAAAGCCTCTTTCTCTAAACCATAATGTTTAGATTTTTCAATAAATTCAGCTGAATGCAATAAAGATTTTGTAGGAATACAGCCCCAATTTAAACATACGCCACCTAATCTATCTTCTTCAAATAAACAAACTGAATATCCTAATTGAGAAGCTTTTATAGCTGCAACATAACCACCCGGCCCACCACCAACAATTGATATATCAAAATTATCCATTATTTAATTTTTTCTATTATACTAGATATATGAGAGAAAAATTTAGCAGCTAGAACTCCATCAACAGCTCTATGATCACAAGCTAAAGTTAGATTTATAAAATGTCCGGACGAAATTTCACCTTTAGAAACTAATACATCTTCATAAATTTGACCGACAGATAAAATATACGTTTGACCTGGAAAAATTATCGCATCAAAACTTCTAATATTAAAAGACCCTAAATTTGAAATACTAATTACGCCTCCAGCTAAATCCTTTGGGGTCAACTTATTCAATTTAGCAGAATCTATTAAGGCATTTAAGGATAATGAAAGGCTGTTCAAATCCATAGTTTCAATATTTTTTAATACAGGCATCTTTAATCCAACCTCTGAATCAACCGCTAATCCTATTTCAATATTTTCATTAACTTTAAACTCATCATTTTTTAGATATGCGCAGTTAGATTCAGGAAAAGCTTTAAAAGACTCTGATATTGCGTGCATAAGTAATCCATTTAAGGAATATTTATTACCGCTTTGTTTATTTAATTTTC
>JAQBUY010000138.1 GCA_027623775.1 Pseudomonadota bacterium | reverse complement strand
ATAGCAGTGTGCTTTCTATTTTTAATATGATGGAAACATCGATCAATATGCTGAGGTTGGTACAGTCTTTTGTCGCCAACTTGAACTGATTGAGAAAAATAACCTTCAAAATGTTGGTCTTCTTTGGGTAACCACCAACCGTATATATATTTTTTATTCATAAAAAAATATTACACTTTATTACACTTTTTTGTAACCTTATTGGGTAGAACAATAAATATTTTAAATTATTGATTTTAAATGAATTAATGGTGGTGATGGAGAGACTTGAACTCTCGACCTCAGGATTATGAAAGACGCGTACTTATTGCTATTAGTGCGTTTGAGCAGTTTTTAAGTATATTATAATATACATTTTTTATCACTTTTTAACCCTCTATATCCCACTGTTTTCAATGCTTTCAGAGTATTACCCCTGCTATTTAATGTCAAGTAATTTTTGTCCATCCCTTACTCCTTGATACACAAGTCATACAGAAGGTCATTTTTTCGAAAATTTTTTAAATTATTTAATCAGGTTAAACCACTTTTTGGCGATATTTTCTTGTGTGTAGTTTTTAACCTTTTTCTGTGCCATCTCGACGCGACTGGAATATAGCGATGGATTCTGAAGAAAATTTTCAAATTCAGTTTGATTATCAATATCTACAAATTGGTGATCAAACTCCAGATACGATTGATATCTTGTGGCGGCAACAGGAAGTCCTAGAGCAAAAGCAGTGATTAACCGATTATGACTAACCCCATTTTTTCTGTCATCACTTATATCACCTGGAATAATAATCCCTGAAACATTAGTAGATGCTTTCAGCATGTTTTCAATGCTCCATAATTGAAATTGAATATTTAAATTAGAAGGTTTTGAAATATGTTGTGATTGGTTTCTAATTTCATCCATACCTTCTTCTGATGTTTGAATGATTAAATTGGATTGAATTTTAGAATTCCAATTATTTATTAAATTGAAAAGATATTTGAGATTAGTATGATGCCCAAAGAATAAAAATGATGATTCCTTACTTTTTTTTACTTTTTCAATTTGAATTTCAATCGGATCCTCAATAATCGTTATATTTTTAAAATTAGGACTAAGGTGATTTTTTAGTTTTTCACTTGAGGTTATGATCTGATCATTTGAGTTTAATGATGCTCGATAAAATTGACCTGCTAATGTATCTTTATCAAGATGATGGTCTGTGTAGTCAAAAAATATTTTTTTCCCATTACCCCTATGTAAATTGATAATTTCTACCCAAGTATTAACAAGGTCCTCTCTGTTGCCAGCAAATTTTCCAACAAATAAGTAGTCTATTTCATCAATATCGTAAATATTTTCATTAAATGAGACAGTAAAATCATTAAAACATGGGAGGTTAAATAAACCTGCTCGCAATCTAATGGAGGCAACATTTTTATTTGAAATATCTTGGTTATGATTTATTTGATAAGGAACTAACCAATGAATACTTTTCATATTCCGTTACCAAGACAATATATAATCTTTAACAACCTGATCAATTACTTTTGCCCCATAACTTTTTAAGGTATCAATTGCTTCAAATTGAGTTTCATTAAATCTGTCTGAAAAACCTTTTTGCTCAACAATAATAATTGGTTTATTTCTTAATAAGGTTTCTTTAGCGCCCAAAACAACTTGATTTTCATACCCCTCAACATCAATTTTAATGAAATCTATATCATTAAATTCATATTCGTCTAGTTTTTTTAATTCAACTTTATTTAAATCATCTGTTTTGTTTGAGACATGTGTTGCCCCAGTGTTTTCTAATTCAACATTCATGCTAACAAAACCATTTTCATTGCCAAGGGCAACTGGAAGCAATTCAACATTTTCATGTGGAATATTTTTTTTAAAACATTCTCTAAAAATTTCTACCGGTTCAAAAGCATAAACTTTCTTAAAGTTTCCACCTAAATAAAAACTCCAAAAACCACAATGCCCACCAACATTAATAGCAGTTTGCTTTCTATTTTTAATATAATGAAAACATCTATCGATATGTTGTGGTTGGTATAGTCTCTTGTCGCCGACTTGAATTGATTTAGAGAAGTAACCTTCAAAATGTTGATTTTCTTTGGGTAACCACCAACCATAAATAAACTTTTTATTCATAAATATAATTTAAAAATTATTTTTGTATTCTAAGAGGTTCTAACTTTTGTTTTTTTCTAATCGCTATAATAGAATCAAAAAACTCAATAGAAAATATAAAGTGATTTATATCATTATGATAATCCCTTTTTTCTCTTTGATTTCTAGGGACTTTATATCTTTGCCTTGACGCTGGATCCATGTAATCAAGATTAAGTCTTTCAGACAAACCTTTGAAATAATCATATAAACCAATTCCGAAAAATGATTCCTGGTGGGATGGAGAGTAATTAGTGTGTGTATCTTCTATAAGGTATATGCCACCGTCATTTATAAATTGAAACATTCTTGTGAAGGTAAAAATCATATGTGATTGGATATGTGATCCATCATCAATTATTACATCAAACTTTTTGTTATGATCAGTAGCAATTTTATTTAATATTTGTTCGTCAACTTGAGAACCAATATATATTTTTACGTCTTTTAAGATATTATTAATGTCAGAACATTTAGGATCTATATCTAATCCTGATATGGATGATTTTGGATCAAAAAGTTTTTGAGCAACTTCAATAGAACCTCCATTTTGAATACCAATTTCAAGAAAACTTATTTTTTTATCATAGAATCTTGAGAGGCAATGATCATATATATCAAAGTAATGCTCCCACTTATCTGATTTTAATTTTCTTGATTGATTCCAGATGTCAGAGTATTTTTTCATAATAAAATTATTACATTTTATTACATTTTATTACACTTTTTTGTAAATGTATTTAAATGGATGCTAAAGATTTTAAGTAATTGATTTTGTTATAATAAGTATAAGTGGTGGTGATGGAGAGACTTGAACTCTCGACCTCAGGATTATGAATCCTGCGCTCTAACCAGCTGAG
>JAQBUY010000137.1 GCA_027623775.1 Pseudomonadota bacterium | reverse complement strand
TATCAAAAGTCTTCTCAAAGGATTAAAAAATAACAAAAAAGAACAAGTTCTTCTTGGCGTTACAGGTTCTGGTAAGACATTTACTGTGGCAAATGTAATTCAGGAATATAATGTCCCTACTCTTATTATGGCTCCTAATAAAACTTTGGCTGCTCAACTCTATGAAGAACTTAAAAATTTATTTCCAGAAAATGCTGTTGAATATTTTGTTAGCTATTATGACTATTACCAACCAGAAGCTTACGTAGCAAGATCTGACACATTTATAGAAAAAGAGTCTTCGATTAATGAACAAATAGATAGATTTAGACATTCTGCAACAAGGTCATTAGTTGAGAGAAAAGATGTAATAATTGTTGCGAGCGTTTCATGCATATATGGATTAGGCTCTGTGGAATCCTACTCTCAAATGACCTTAACAATTTGTAAGGGTCAAAAAATAAATCTTATGGGATTTCTTCGCGAATTAGTAGAGCTTCAATATAAAAGAAATAATATAGATTTTCGAAGAGGTATGTTCAGAGTTACGGGCGACCGAGTTGATATTTTTCCTGCTCACTTAGAAGATATAGCATGGGGGGTTAGCTTCTTTGGAGATGAGATTGAAGAGATTAAGGAGTTCGATCCTTTAACTGGAGAATTTATTCAAAACTTTGAGGAGGTAAGAATATTTGCTAATAGTCATTATATTACTCCAAAGCCTCGATTAGAAAAAGCCATTCTTGAAATTAAAAAAGATTTAAAAATTCGATTAAAAGAATTTGAAAAAAATAATAAATTAATAGAGCATCAAAGACTTAAAGAAAGAACAGAGTTTGATTTAGAAATGATACAAGCTACAGGAACATGTGCTGGGATTGAAAATTATTCTAGATATTTAAGTAGTAGGAATTCTGGAGAACCGCCCCCTACTCTTTATGAATTTATGCCTGAAGGGTCTTTACTCATTATTGATGAATCTCATGTTTCTATCCCTCAAATATCTGGGATGTATAGAGGAGATAGGTCTCGTAAAAAAACACTTTCCGATTATGGATTTAGATTACCTTCATGTATGGACAATAGGCCTTTAACTTTTGAAGAGTGGGATATGATGAGACCACCTACTATTTTTCTCTCAGCTACTCCAGGGCCTTGGGAGCTAGATCTAGTAAAAAATAAATATGTCGAACAAATCATAAGACCAACAGGTTTAATTGATCCTGAATGTGAGATTAGAACAACAGTTAATCAGGTAGAGGATTTAGTCGGGGAAATTAAAGATGTCATTAAAAATAATAATCGAGTTCTTATAACTACTCTAACAAAAAAAATATCTGAAGATTTAACAAATTATTTAAAGGAGCTTAACTTTAAAGTCGAATACCTCCATTCAGAAGTGCATACCATGGATAGGATTAAACTTATCAGAGCTCTAAGGTTAGGCGAAATTGACATATTAGTTGGGATCAATTTATTAAGAGAGGGTTTGGATATTCCTGAATGTGGACTAGTTGCCATTCTTGATGCTGATAAAGAAGGTTTTTTAAGATCAAAAACAAGCCTCATTCAAACAATTGGGAGGGCTGCACGTAATGTTGATGGTAAAGTTATTCTTTATGCAGACGTCAAAACAAAAAGTATTCAGGCAGCTTTAGAAGAGACTGATTACAGAAAATTAAAGCAACTAAAATATAACAAAGATAATAATATTACTCCTGAATCAGTTAAAAGAAACATAGGTGAGATTATTGAAAGTATCTATGAAAAAGATAGTTATACTGTAAAATTAAATTCCAATAACGAAATTAGGCCAGGTAAATTTGAAAGTCATATCAAAAAACTTGAAAAAAAAATGTTAACTGCAGCAGAAAATTTAGACTTTGAAAAAGCGGCACTCTATAGAGATGAAATAAGAAAAGTAAAAAAAGATTTTCTAGGCATCAAGCCTTCATAATGGCACTTCAAATTTTTTTATTAATCAGCTCTTTGGGAATTATGATTTGGGCATGCGATTCAGCGATTAATAATGCTGTTATGTTGGGAAAAAAATTTGGTATTAGTGATTTATTTATAGGTATTTTTGTTATTGGAATTGGCACTTCTTTACCAGAATTTGCCGCAACAATCCAAGCAATACAAATTGGCGCTCCGGGAATAGTTGCTGGAAATCTTGTAGGGAGTAATATAGCAAATATTTTATTGGTTGGAGGGGTTATGCTTTTACCTATTAGCTCTTATAAAATTGAAAATAAAAATAAAGTTTCATTACATTATTTTATATTTATTTCTATGGTCTTTAGTATTGCTTTATTTATTAATATTAAGCTCTCATATTTTACTATTCCTATTATTATTATTATTTTAGGAATATTTTTATATCTAGAACTTAAAAAAAAATCAGAAAAAAAAGAAAATTACGAAGATAAAAATTCAAACAATAGTTTATTGATTATTAAGATAATAATCAGCTTCTTAATATTGTATTTTAGTTCAAAATATTTTATTGGGTATGCTAGGAACATATCTACTTATTTCGGTATTGTTGACACAATTGTAGGAGTATCAATCGTAGCACTTGGAACATCTCTTCCGGAGGTGATTACAACAATAATAGCCATTTATAAAAAGAAAAATAATCTTGCTTTGGGAAATATTATTGGATCTTGTGTTGCGAATATTACAGTAATTAGCTTAATAGCTATCATATTAGGAGGCTCTATTAATTTTTATGAACTATTGGATAATTTTAATAAGGTGGTGTTTATTTTAACAGCATTGATTTTTTACGCTATAATGATTGGAAAATTTGCTAATAAAATCACTGCAATTGTATTTTTATTGCTATATCTGATTTATATTTTAACACTGTACATGTAGTCTTAAAAATTAATGAAAAAAAAATATTTAATATCAATTTTAATAGTAATTATTTTAGTAATTTTATTAGTACTCTCATTTATAAAGCTACCCGTCTCAGTTATCACCAAAGATAGAGTTGCAGAACTATCAAATAATAAACTACAACTAACCTCGTTCAATAAAC
>JAQBUY010000016.1 GCA_027623775.1 Pseudomonadota bacterium | reverse complement strand
TCGTCACCATTGTTATTAATTATTTTTAACTCTCCATCTAACATCGGCACAACTACATAATCAAACTCATGAACATGTTGGCCTGTTTCGTCTCCAATTTCAAATGACCACTCAGTAACTCTAGTTTTTTCATTATCGATCATTACTTTTGCTTTTGCCATTTAACTAAATGTTTCTGCAAGGAATGGCTTCGGCTTTTTCTACCTTCATTGTTTCTGCTGCTTTCGTTGCCTCTTCAACAGAATGAAAAACTTTATCTGGAAAGAGAACGAAGGGTTTAGCTCTATCTGCACTTAGCTGTCCAACACACCATGTTTTATTAGGTTCAACGCACATCACCATATAAGTCCCAGGTATGGGGCCATAATGACGATTGTTTAAAGCAAATAGGCACTCTGCCATATCGTTAAGTTTATCTAGGTCTAAATTTTGAAGTGCTTTTTTTTCTAAATCATTAATTGGTGTATCAAGAGCACCCATTGTTTCTTTTCCAAATGGGATTTCTTGCATTTTTTGCTTATTCATTTAAGGCAAAGGCCCATCTTTTAGAAATCCATTGAGAACATTTTCCATTAACTTAGAAACATTATTTTCATAGTTATTATGGGATAAACTTCCGCACCATGCTAATGAACCTGGAGCAAACATAGCTCCATCATTTGGAGCTTTATAATAAATCATATCTGCTCTAACCATTGGATTTTCATGTCCACCTCCATGATACCCTCTAACAGAAAAATGAATCTCTTCATTAACCTGAAGCATCATGTTGGAATGATCTTGTGATCTAGCTAAATAAAAGGTGTTATGAGGTGTTCCTAATTCTAAATCATATCTGTCTAACTCTAGACCTGCAGCTCCTCCTCCAACAAGACCAAAATCACCAATAGCCTCATCCGCGCCAATACCATTAAACATCCAAGCACACTCAGGCTTAAAACTGTCTTCTTCTCTTTTATAATAAGAAGAAACATCGAAACCGTAAGAAGTAAAAGTCAGTCCACAAACTTTAGAAGGTATTCTACCTCTAGCTCTCCACATGCCTCCATATTTTCCATCAAAAGCACCATTATATTCACCAGGATTTGAAGTCCACGCTCTAGTTCCCGCCTCACCTTTTCTTACTTCAGTAATATTTGAGTTATCAGGATGATATTCGCTAATCCAATAAAAACCATCTGAACCTAAATAAAAAATTCTTCCACCCTGCATCTGATAAGATTCAAATGCATCCATATATTTTTCAGAAGTGTATTCTGGATGACTTCCAGTAAGAACAACTTTGTATCTATTGAGCAAATTAATTCCTTCATGCTCAAAATCCTCATCAGTCATTACATCAAAATCAAAACCTTTTTCTTCTAACCAATCAGTTAAATGAAGATCGGCATTTAATTGCCATAAAGAAGGAGATAGCCAGTGCCTATATTTAGGTCTCATATTTAAAATTGGTCTTAAACGAGATGATATAGAAACTCCGTGTCCATCAGAGTGAAGTGAGTAAGTAGAAAGACCGTATTCTCTATGTTCATTAAGATATAAATCAGCAGGATTCATAACAGGTACTTTGCCTGCTAGTAACTGAGCAACAACTGAATTTGTTCCAAGGTTATCATTAGAATATGCCATGTAACTATTTGTTGGCATTAGGAAAAGAACTTTTGAAGTAGCCTTACCTTTTGGTGGCTTGATACAAAATGGAATAAAATCTTCAAATTCGGACTCTTCTCTCCCATCAACCCTTAACCTTGCAGCATAAACTCCACTTTTAAGATGTTCAGGAATTTTTAAAATAAAATCAACATCCCATCTAGCATCATCTATATCATCATCATGAAAATGAATTGCACCATATTCATTTGGCTTATGATGGTAAACGATTTCATCTGCAGTCCAGTTATGTCCTGTCATCCCTCTATTGGGCATATTGATTATAAAACCATGATGATTATTAGGTGAAGTATCTACTATTTTTGTTGATGAAATATTTTTTGTAATATTTGCATGAAAATCCCACGCTCCAATCACAGAAGATCTAACTTTAGTATTACATTCGTCATAACTTGAAGCAAGAGTTTCAATTTCAGCTTTTGATAAAGCTTTATTGGAAAGACGAGGTCTATCAATTTTACCGTTATAGCAATAAGTATGTTCCGGTAATTCAATTGGCTCAAGAACCTCTTTAAAATGTCCTCCAGATATATGTCTTTTTGATCTATTGTTTAAACTACTGGCAGCAATTAATAGAGGAGAATCATTTTCAGTTGGAATAACAGAACTTGTTGTTTCAATAACTGCTGATGTTTGGTCGGTCGGATGTAAAATAGCCATTCCGAGTCCACCGTTTGTGGAAGTTACTCTTGGTTCTTGGTATAAAGTAACTCGTCTTGTTTCAGCATCAAAAGTTACAGCAACTAGATACCAAACTTTTCTTAATAATTGTTTATCAGAAGAAATTTTTGTAACCTGGCTGCCATCTCCTATTTCGACTGAAAGGCACCCCTCATCGTCAACAAATAAACCAAAACCTTTTTTATCTTTTTCATTCCATTTAGTTATAATGCCCTGCCTACCTTTATCTGGAGTTGTAGGAAATATGTAAGCTTGCATTGTAAAACTTTTAACATTTAAATTTTCATGCTGAGGGATCACTATATAAGAACCACCATGTATTTTTTGGTTTTTCCCTTGATAGTTTCCATTACAATTTGATTCAATTTCTTCTTCTTTATAACCAGGTCCTTCTGGATTTGTATCACCATGAATTAATCGAACGATTTGAGTTTCATACTTATCATTATGTTCTGCATTTACATAAAATTTTATTTCATCACCCGGATGAGCAGAATATTTATCACTATAACCTGTAATTTTTAACATTTATTATTCTCCAATATAATCTTCTAAGAGTTTATTTATTCTTTTTAAAAAAATTGCATGTTCGCATGCCTCTTGTGATGAAAAAGAATCTTCTGTAATTTCTACCGGCTGCCCTCTGACTCCTGTAGAAATACCTATTCGATAGTCTTCGTGTAGCTTGACACATATTATTAAAAGTTTTCCGTTTAAGCCCCCCCTTCTTAATTTATCAAGCAGTGTTTGAAGATCTTGACTATGTTGAACTACGCCATGTTTTCCGGTAGCGGCCCTACCAAAAGGTGTTGCCCTATGTTCATCAATTAATTCTTTAAGTTTTTGAGGATCTCTCAACATAGGTAAAATATATTTTTTTGTTATGAAATCATCGGTGTGCTTATGTCCCTTATTTAGAGAAACATTAGAAGGGTCTTTATAACTGTAATCGGCCATTTTTATATTTTAAATCCTGTCGTTGCAAAGGGCATTTTTATGTTCCAATATCTGAAACATAATAGAAGAAAAATGCTTATAAATAAAGAAATTTACAGTTATTTTAATTAATTACAGTGCATAAACTGATAAAATAACCGTAGCGACTGCCAGCGCAATTAATATTAAAGGCCATCCGTAACCTCCGCCTAATTTATCAATATAATTTCCTTTTTCTTCCACATCATCGGGCGATAAAAACTCATCACCGCTTAAAATTGGTTTTTTTGGTAAGGTGGATAAGTCCATTTTATTTGCTAAGAACCAAATTAAAAGAACGCCCATAGCCCACCAAATAATTTGATAGACCCATAATGAAGGTAGGCCCATGGTCCAACTATTAAAGCTATCGCCAGCAATTCCAAATATCATATTTCCAAATATTATGCCTGGTCCAATTGAGAAAAATATCCAAATTAAAAATAAAACATAAGCCAAAGATTTGATTTTTACTCTAGATGGATGAATGCCCATATGAGAATTTAAAAAGCTATGTATTTTATTTCTGTGTTCTTTGTCTTTATCATTATTTGCAAACAATGAACTTAAAAAACAAATAGTTACATTAAAAATCAAACCCCAAACTCCAGAGTAAATTGTTAAAGGCCACCTACCCCAAGGTAAAGAGTTTCCTGTTAACTTATGTCCGAATGTTTCAGAAAGTATTACAAAAATTAATCCCATTATTAAACCTAGAGTAGCTCCATTTTTTGTTATCCAAGGAAACCAGATGACTCCTAATAGAACAGGAAATAACTGAAAGCCAAAAGCGATTGCTAGTCCTCCCATTAGTATTAATGAAGTTTCAAAATACGTTGCCAAATATAAAGCTGCGATACAAAGCAAAAGCATTGAAAGTCTTGCAACTAATAGCTCTCTTGACCAACTGGCTTCTTTGTCAATATATGGTTTATATAAATCTCTTGCCGCCATACTTCCAGACGTCATTAAAAATGCTGCGATAGTAGATTGGAGAGCAGCAATAATACAAACACCCAAAAATCCAACTATGGTAGGTGAATAAACTTCAAAAGATTTAATAAAATAAAAAATTAATGAAGCTTGATCAATATTTGAGATTTCAGGAAAAATATTACTGATGGCAAAACCATTGGCATTCACATCAGCATTAGCGCCAAGCAAATGAGCTCCCACTCCCAATAAACCTGCAAATAAAAATAAAAAAACTCCTACTATGGCTCCTGAACCCCAAACTTGATAAAAATAAAAAGACCTTGGTGATTTTACACTATAGCTCCACATTGAAAAAGTTGGGGAAAGAACAATTCCCATGTATGACATTGTAAATGATAAAATCATTACAGAAGTCCAAGGACCGCCAGCTGGATTATTTTTTCCAATTCCTGCTACCCATTGAATAACACCTGGTACGGAGAAATAACTCTGTAGTTCACCTCCGCCATAACCTTCTGTGGTTCCCCAAGATCCAAAAGAAATAAAATTACTCGCTATAGCAAACTGTTCAAAAACATCTATTCCTCCTAAGTAGTTAAGTGTGCCGAGCCCTATTGTTAGAAATAAAATAAAAAAGAGCCAGGACTGAACTACACCAACACTAACCATTGATTTAAAACCTCCAGATACAACATAAAATAAAACTACAGTTGTTAAAACCCACATAGCAGAGTCTCTGCTTATTTCTCCTGCACTTATAAACTCAACAAGACCTCCTGTTGCACCTAATAAAATTCCTAGAAAAGGAACGGCAAAAAATAATCCAATAATTAAGATTACAATTCTTAACGTATTGCTTTTATAGTATTTAAAATACATTTCGCCGGGTGTAATAAAATTAAATTTTCTACTAAGCATCCACTGCCTTTTAAAAAAAAGTATTGTGCCAAGAGGGATTGTAATTACTATTGCTGATGTTGCTAAAAAAGAATAACCATCTAAATATATTAAAGACGGATACGTGATAATAGTAATTCCCGCAAATGTTGCAGCGGTAGCGGCAAAGAAAAATACCCAACTACTTACACCCCTGTCAGCTAAGTAATAAGACTCTGGGGTATGATTTTTTCTTAAGGTTCTAGCTCCCCAAAAAAGACAAAAACTCCAATAGATTGCGAGAAAAAAGAAAAACCAAAGTAGACTAGTTAACATAATCTAAACTTAAATTAAGAATTATATCCGGTTCTTTCCTTAATTATTTTAAGAGCTTCTAAAAGGTAAACTCTAAATAACTCATAGTTTTCACTCATAGGAAAATGGCCGATATCTTTCATTTCTATATAAACAGCACCTTTAATTTGTCTCGCTGTATCTTCCGTTGCTTCTGGAGGGGTTAGATAATCGTAATCACCTGTCATCATTACAACTGGACATTTATGTCCGTCGATATTTTGAAGTTCTTCTCTTAAGTCATGATCAACTGAATAAAAATGTAAATCTCCCTTAAAGGCTTCTGCTCCTTGAGTATAATAATGCCATGTAAGCCATCTATCCATATCAGGCGACATAGGAGCCATTAAATCCCATACTCCACTACCACAAACTTGTGCAGCATTAGCGTGAGGATGTCTCCACCAATCAATATAAAAACCTGGGGAGTAATGAGCTGCTTCTACTGGGATTACAGCCTTGAATTTATTTGGATATTTTAGAGCTAGATGTAAAGCAATATTTCCTCCAAACGATGATCCCATAAATATAGGATTATCTAATTCAAGAGCCTTACATAGCTCAAGAATAAAATTACAATAATGCTCTGCTGTTAATTTATATTCTTCTTTCCACCACTCAGTATTATGAGCTGGATCTGACTTACCATGCCTAGGTAAATCATATGCTATGACTTGATAATTTTTTGTAATCTCATCGTCTTCTAACAAGCCTCTCCACTGATGATTATGACAACCTGCTGTATGTTGACAAACTAATGGCGTTCCTTTTCCATTCGAAAGATAAAAAACTTTATATTGCTGACCATCTACATCAATTGTTACGTAGCGACCTATAGGTTCATGGTGCTTAACTGCCATTAGAATAACTCCTTATTATAAACTATCATTAAACTGGAACTCCTGATTTTCTTAAAAGCTCAAACTGGACTACAAAATTTCTTATATTTTGCATTAAAACAAGATGATTGCCTTCGATTAATAAATCCCTCCTAAAGGATGCAGCATAAATTCCATGAAACATTGGTTTTGGAACTGGTCTAGCAAATTCCCTCCATGTATTAGCTGATGCCCTAAGTGCAAAATCATAAGGATCTAAACCTCCCGGATTAGTATTTATATTTTTTACTTTACCATCATGCATTTCGATAATTGCTTTAGCGTCACCCATATCAAAAAGAAATGAGCAAGTATAATATTTTGCCATAGCCTGAATTGTTTCATCACTATCAGTAAGCTCTTTGTATTTTTTTGCCCAAGATTTAATATCTATACTCATTTATATGCCTTTATTATTTCTTCTTATTAGAATTATTTGTAGGGTCATCATCAAATCTCATGTGGGCGTCTTTTTTTGGATCATCATAGTCGCCTAAAATATTTCTAATATTACTTGCGTCCCCTGGGGTCATCCCAACTTCTTTTAATAAGGAGTCTAAAAATGGTTGTTGAGCTCTATATCTCAAAGCTGAATTAACAACATTATCTGCTAATGATCCTTTTTTAGAGCCATCGCCTGAAGTTCCACCATCTCCTCCATCTGTTCCTCCACCTTGACTAAATCCTGGAAGTCCATTTACATCAACAACTTTAATTGAATCGATATGTTGCATAGGCTTAACCCATTCGCGAATAATGCCTTCAATTTTTTCAGCCAACTTAAGTCTTAAAGCACTTCTTCTACTAGCATCACTTTTTAGATTCTCAGCTTCATTTAGAGATTTTTTACCTGCAGCTTCTACTTCATAACGTAATTTTGCAGCCAAGGTAGCTAATTTTTCTCTTTCAGCATCTTTTGAAGCTTCAATAATACCTAGAGATTTTACTTTCTCGGCTTGCTCTATATCCCTAATAGTATTGACTTTTTCTTCAGCTTCTACAGATTTTGCTCTTGCTATTTCTTCTTCCATTTTAGATTTAAGAACTAATTTAGATTTATCTAAAACTTCTAACTGTTTTTGTTTCTCTTCAAGATCAATCCTTTTTGATTTTTCAATATCCAAAACTCTTGTTTCTTGCTCTGCTAAAATTTTAAAAGCATCAACATTTTTTTGTTGAGCGGTTTTAGCATTTTTAATTTGTTCTTCTGCCATAATATAAGCTTCTTCAGATTCATATCTTTTTCTAGCTTCTTCTTTTGCAGTTTCAGTTTTTTCAGTAGCATATTTTATATCTACTGATGTTTGTTTTTCTAAACGACTAAACTCGATATCTCTTTCAAGTTCAAGAATTGTTTTTTCTGTTTCAATATCTAGTTGTTTAATTTCAATTAAAGTTTTTTGTCTAAATTCATTTTGTTCTTTTCTTCTCTTTTCAATCTCTTGAATTAATTTTGTTTCTTGTAAACTTTTTTCCATTTCAACCAAATCTCTTTTATTGATTTTTGCAATTTCAATAGCTTGGTCTGATACAATTTCTGCTAATTCAGATTCTTTTATTTTTTCTGATTTAACTTTTACTGTTTCGGTATGTTCAATGGCTCTTTGTTGTTCTATTTCTCTTTTTTGCTGATACCTTGCAAACTCTTCATCTTTTTCAATTTCTAATTCCTGCTTAGTTGACTGAAGGTTTTTATTTCTAATGCTTACTTGGGTATCTTTTTCAATATCATTTCTTTTCTTTTTTCTTGACTCAGTAATCTCTGTAATTTGTGTTAATCCTTCAGCATCAAAAGTATTTGAAGGATCAAAAATAGAAACTGGTGCCTGGTTTAAAGAAGTTAATGAAACTGTTTCTAACTCAAGGCCAGTATGTCTTATTGCTTCCTCAACATGCTTTGCAACTGCCTTAACATAATCTGATCTATTTTCTTGTATTTCATCCAGTGTCATTTTTGCAGCAACTACACCGAGAGCATCAACGAAACGACCATTTACTAATTCTTTTAGACTGTCTGGATCTAGCGTTCTATTTCCTAATGTTTGAGCTGCAATAGATACATTTTCCTTTATTGGTGCCACTCTCACATAAAATTCAGCTGTCATTTCAGCTCTCATTCTATTTTTTGTTATAAATGATTTGGTTCCCGTTCTTAAGACTTCTATACATAATGTTTTCATTCCAACGGAAGTAATATTATGAATAATAGGTAAGACAAATGCGCCTCCACTAATAATCACTCTCTCGCCACCCATACCAGTACGAACAAATGCAACTTCTTTTGATGATCTTCTATAAAGCCAATGAAGTAGGTAAACAATGATAGCAATTGCTAACGCTATTAAAATAATTACTGCAATAATATCTGCGCCAC
This sequence comes from Pseudomonadota bacterium, assembly GCA_027623775.1. GTDB lineage: Bacteria > Pseudomonadota > Alphaproteobacteria > HIMB59 > HIMB59 > HIMB59. Next base: position 10,741 of record JAQBUY010000016.1, on the reverse strand, counting down.
TCGTTATATTCATATCTGTATGTTACCTCCTAATTTAATTTTTTTAAACATTAGACCTAGTGTCCTGTGTTGCTGCCTTATAAATTATCATTCCAAAAATAATTTTATTTAGAAAGTCTGCTAAATTATAAATAATATTAACGCTATTTACATCTATGCCTCCTCCTAAATGTTCAATAAAATATCCCATTGGGTATATTGCCCATCCTATTGTTAAGATTAATCTATTAGAAAAGAAAGCCATTTGAATATTTTCATTACCACATTTTGCATTGGCTCTTCCAGCTTCACCAACATAAAGCTCTCCTAAAACATATAGCCAACCAACAAGTCCTACTATAAAGCCAAGTGTTTTACTCATATATCCAGCTGCCCCTAAAAACTCTGCAACAATAAAAACTAACGTTCCTACAAGAAGTCTCCAAAACATTCCTTGTTTAACTTTTGTGACTGACATTAACATTGCATAAAAAACTAACACCTGCATTGGAAAATTTAAAAACCAGTCTACATATCTTAATAGGGTTGGGGCTGAACCACTTACAACCCAAAGATTTTTTAAAAAAAAATAATGAACAGAGGACATCAGACATATAACAGCAATCATAGTCATAGGGGTATGCCATCTGACATGTAGCTTACTTCTCTCAAAAAAGAAGAATAAAGTAGCTCCTATCATAGCTACTGAAATTAACCAAAAAGATCCTCCGACAATGTCGTAAGGAAGTAACATTTTATTCATTAAATAGATTCCTCTTCTTCTTTGGCATCATAATAATATTCTTCAAACTTTGACAGACCTTTTTGTTCCAGAATATGAAATAAATAAAATATTATCAGTATATAAGTATAATAAGACATTATATTAAATTTGATCCCTAATATGCGGCCCTCTTGAATAAAGAGCAACTAATGGGAGTATTAATAGGCCGAAAATAAACTGCTGACCTTCAAAAGATAAACCAAGTCCTGCCAAAAAAGTACTTATAACCTGTAAAGCTAAACACCCAATAACTGTATAACCGTAACCGCCTTGCCCTCCCAAAAGAGACGTTCCTCCAACCGCAACAGCTGCAACAGTTAAAAATAAATACTGGTCTCCTACTCCGATGAAACCGCCACCGCTCCAGCCAAGAAGCAAGGCGCCAGTTGCTGCCGATGTAAATCCACTGATTATATAAACACCCACCCAATATGAGCGTTCTGAAATTGATAGTCTTTCAGCAGATAATCTTTTTCCACCTACAGCATAAAGATTTCTTCCCCATTTAGTGTGCTTCATTCCAACAATTAAAATGATAGCAGCAAGTATCCAAATTAAAATTACAGGAGGTATAGGAAGGCCAAAAAATTTTCCATTTAATGAGGCTAGATTCTTTAACCAATCTGGAACTTTTCCAAAAACCATTCCACCTGTAACAGAAGCTAAAGAAACTAAAATTTGTACCATTCCTATACACATAAATCCTACTCCCATCGTTACAATTAAAGCCTGACCCTGGAGTCTATAGCTGATAAGTCCATTGAATAAGCCTACGAGTGTTCCAAAGGCAAGAATAACAATAAAAGCAAGCCACGGAGGAACGCCAAGTGAAATCATTGACATAAGACCAACATTTGAAGATCCAATTAAAAAAGGAATTGATAAATCCAAGCCTCCTAACATTACCACCAAAGTCTGTCCTATGGTTGCCAAACCTAAGAAAGCAGAAAATACGAGCATAGATTTAATATTTTGAATTGATAAAAAACCGTCAATTGAAACTGAGCCTATTATAAAAAGCCCTATTAAAACTGATACTCCAATAATAACACTTTTATTTATGTTTAGAAATTTATAAGCAATAAACGCTAAGATTAAAAATCCTAATAATATTATTGCTGATACTATCGTTCTGCCTGAATAAAAACCTGGAACTAAAAAGCAAAGTAAAATAAAAATTGCAAGTAAAAGAAGAAAACCCGTAACGGCTATCCAATTTGTTGAAATAATTTCAGAAAAAAAACTCTTTTTATTTTCTTCTATCTCCGTTGAAGATTCTTCTTTATCTGTTTTTTTAAAAGACAAGCCATAAGACCAATTAATTGAAAAATGATGCCAACCCCATAAAACTAATGCCGTAACTGCAAAAGAATAAAAAACAACTTGTATCCAGTCTGTTCTATCAACATAACCAAGAATAGCTGCGCCTATACCAGCAGCAAGAGCAAAAAATATACCTAGCCCTTTTGAAAAATTAAAAGTTCTTTTTTCCATTTTTTATTTTTTTTTATACCTATTCATCATGAGATAAGCCTCCCCATTTTTCAAGACCTTCTTGTGATTTTAATTTAATTTTATATACATTGAAGGCCTGCCACACTAATGGCGCCGTAACAACTCCTGTCGTAGTAATAATTAGCATTTTCCAAAATGAATAGCCTATTCCATAAAATAATGCTGACCATGTAAGCGCAGCTATACTCAAAATAGGTATATAGGGTCTGAGTTTTTTATAACTTATTTGTCCCCTCAGAGTTAGATAAGTAAAAAATTGGAAAACAAAAATAGCAAATATAATTAAAGCTGTTTCTTTTAAGAGGGTTGTATTTTCATTAATGGGTGAACCTCTCAATGGTCTTTGATATTCAACCGAAGAAGTATCTCCAATATTAAGCTCTGTAATAATAGGTGTAAAAAATTTTGTACCATCGTCTGAAATAATCGTTCCAGAATGTGAAGTTAAAAAATAGACAGATATTAAAGCGAACAGTCCAAGAAAAACTATAAATATATTACTTAGATTAACTTGAGAAAACAAAGTAGGCGTGGTTAATAAAAATAATAAAAAACATATTAAAATTACAGCATATCCATCAATACCAAAGAAGCTTTCTCTATTGGAGTCAACTCCATAATAAGCGATTGCAGCAAAAATAATAAATGAAACTGCAATAGCAAATAAAATTAAAGTCTGTGTTTTAATTTCTTTTCTAAATTTGGGTAACGCAATGACAACAATAGCAGATGTAAAAAATATAATTCCAGCAAGAGTTGTAATGGCATAGGCCAAACCAACAAGCCAACTAGAAGAAGATGTAAAGTCAGGTATGGCGGGTCCAATTTTAAGATATTCAGATGCAAAATATTGGGGAGCATAATTTAATATGTACTGTATGTTTGACCCTAAATCTTGATTAACAAAATGGACTGCTCGGGTACCACTGAAAACACATCCAAAAAATATAACGATCGAAGCGATAATAAATGAAATTGTTGGTCCGTCCCTATGTTTAAATAAAAGATTAATAAGATAAATTAATGACGCAATTCCTATTACTATAAATAACCATATTGTAGAGTCTCCTCCTTCCGTACAGGCTTTACCCGTAATTAAACAGTCACTTCCCGAAGCAAGAGCCTCTTCAAACACTTCCGCACTTCTAGATTCACCCCCAAAGCCTCCAACTGTTCCTCTTGTAACTTGATCATACTTCATATGAATTAAAACAGCGGTTGCGCTTAAAGTTCCTAATATGAAGAAAACAAATACCGATAATTTTTTAAAAGCTTTTTGTATATAAGGAAGGGCGATTAAAATTAATAAAGAAGCAACAAGAACTGCACCGTAAGATAGATCTGTAACAAAACTTTGAAGGCTTTCAAATCTAAAAGTTGATAATATAAAGTTTATTAAATAGATAATAAATGATCCTAGAATTGCACCAAAAGCTCCACCCCTACCTCCTACCAAACTAGAGCCTCCTAAAACAAGAGCTGTAATTGCCATTAAGGTATAAGTTGTTCCTTGAGTTGGGTCGCCTGAACTAATAAGGCCTGTAAAAGATAATGCTGCTAGAGCTGCATAGACACCGCCAATAATATGCGCTCCTATTCTAACGAGATAAATTCTAACTCCACTGGTATAGGCTGATTTTTCATCTGATCCCATAAGTTTTAAATGCTGCCAAAAAGCAGTATGCGTTAAGGCATACCAAATTAGTGTTGCAAATATTAGTAATATAAGGGTTGGTTGAATGACTTCCGTACCTGCACCCCAAGACGACATCCATTCAGGACCTCTTCCGCCTGGTCTAGGAAGTATCACTAAATTAATACCAGAAAATGCTAAAAACATACTAAGTGCAACAATAATAGGCTGAACTCTTACAAAGATTACAATTAGAGCATATAAAAATTGATAAATAACACCTATAGCAATGGCACAAACAAAGTAAGAAACTGGCGACTGAAGGTAACCAGCACCATAAAGCTGAATAGTTGTGACATTAATAAAGCCAATTAAAGGTCCCATTGAAAGATCAACCGTCACTCTTCCAGATAATGCTAGCGCTGTCATAGCATAAGTCGCAAGGATAAGAGGAGTGGAAACCATTATTGCAGTTCCAATTCCAGAGCCAGATATAATTTGAGGACCTCTAATGATTGCAAAAATTAGTAAGGCAAAGAAAATAAAAATAGGAACAATTAGATATTTAAGGGACTGCGTGTCTGACCCAGCAATTTGAGAAGATTTAATAGTGGTCGTTACTGAATTTTGCATCAATTAATCAAAAAAGACAATTTTGATGTCTTCTACTCCACTGCCTGTTTTTAATTTTCTAGTATTTTTCAATTCGTCTGTTCTCACTATTTTAATTGTATTAATATCAATATTTATTTTCTTAGTCTTTATTTTATTTTGATTATTAATCAGAGTTTCATTATTTAATATATCTAAATTATTTTCAATAAACTTTGTATTGTGCTTATTTTTTTTAAAGGTTTTATTTTGTAAAAGAGAAATAACAAAGGGGATATTTGTTTTGATACCTTCAATCTTTGTATTTTTCAAGAAAGCAATTAATTTATTAATTGCATCTTCCCTTGTTACATCATGAGAGATAATTTTGCCAATCATGGGGTCATAATAAAAACTTACTTCATCCCCCTCATTAAAACCCCAATCTATTCTGATGCCATCTGGGATATCAGGAATATCCATTTTTAAAATTTTACCTGGAGAGGGTAGAAAATTTTTTAAAGGGTCTTCCGCGTAAACTCTGCACTCGATTGCATGGCCATAACTTGTTATATCTTTTTGTTGAAGAAATTTTTTCTTTCTATCAAAGGCAAATTGAATTTGCATTGCAATTAAATCACAATTAGTAATTAATTCGGTTACAGGGTGCTCTACTTGAATTCGTGTATTCATTTCTAAAAAATAAAATTTCTTTTCATCAAGATCATAAATAAACTCTACAGTCCCCGCACCTTCATAGTTAACTTTAGATGATAGCTCTACGGCCGCTCTAGACATTTCTTTAATGATGTCCGGACTCACATCTGGCGCAGGAGATTCTTCAATAATTTTTTGGTATCTTCTTTGTAATGAACAATCTCTTTCATACATATGAACTGCTGACTGTTTTCCAAAACCAAATACCTGAATCTCAATATGTCTTGCATTGACTATAAATTTTTCTAAAAAAACTGTTCCGTCACCAAACGCTTTATTAGCTAAATTACTAGTCTTTTCAATAGCTTTTTTTAGTTCTGAAAAATTTTGAACTACATTCATTCCTATTCCGCCACCGCCAGCACTAGCTTTTACAAGGATAGGATATTTAATATTTTCACATTGTTTTTCTAATTCTTCATTAGATAAAGCTGAAGGATTATTAATGCCAGGGCATATAGGTACATTTGCTTTTTTTGCTAAATCCAATGCGGTAGTTTTGTTTCCCATGTCTTTAATATTTTGAGGCTTAGGACCAATCCATGTAATTTGATTATCAATTATCTTTTGGGCAAAATTTGCGTTTTCTGATAAAAAACCAAATCCAGGATGTATAGCATCTGAATTAGTTTCTTTTGCTGCTTCAATTATTTTTTGATGAACAAGATAACTCTCTTGCGCTTTACTTGGCCCAATAAAAAAAGCCTCATCAGCCAATCTCACATGCTTACTTTTTTTATCTGCTTCGGAATATACTGCAACTGATTTATATCCCATCAATTTGCAGGATTTAATAATCCTACAAGCTATTTCTCCACGATTAGCTATTAAAATTTTTTTCACTATTCACTAACTATATACGGCATTTTTTCATCATTATTTTTAATGGGCTTCGTTTTATTTTCATTATTTTTTAATAAATTTTTTCTAAGTTCTTGTAAAATTTCAATTGCATTAGGCGTATCAGAGTGAACGCAAATAGTATCACAACCAACGACAATATCTCTCCCATCTATTGCTTTAACTTTATTTTCTTTAATTGCTCTTTGACATCTTTCTAGTGCACGGTCAGCCGGATAATGTTTATTTCTTCCTTTAGCGATTACCAAGTATCCCGTTTCATCGTATTCTAGATCTGAATAAAATTCTGCGATAAATTTTATCCCTCTTTCTTTATAAACTTTTTCATGAAAAGTATTGACCATACCAAAAATACCCACGTTAAATATTGCTGCTGCATCAGCTATTCCATGAGCAACGTCTTCTTCTTTTGCAGAAACACCATATAAAGAACCATGAGGCTTGATATGATTTAACGGGATTTTAAACTCGTCAAGAAATGCCTTTAAAGCTCCTGTCTGATATAAGACTAAATTTTTAATTTCTTCTCTTTGCATTTTCATTGGCCGACGACCAAAACCAACTAAATCAGGATATGAAGGGTGTGCTCCGACCTTAACATTATATTTTTTAGCTAATTCAACTGTTTTTCTCATTGTATTTGGATCAGATGCATGAAAACCACAAGCAACATTTGCAGCATCAATATAAGGCATAATGTCTTCATCTTCAGCAAAGGAATAAATTCCAAAACCTTCACCCATATCACAATTTAAATCTACCATTTTGTTCTCCTTCTTACTAATCTATATAAAATATATAGATTAAGATGATTTTGTTAAAATCTTATCCACATTATGGAACATTTTTAATATATTACTAAAATTTAAAAGTAATATGATTTTCATATATATAAGGAGGAATTTAATATGGTATGGCTTAAAAAATTTATAGCTATATTTGCTGTTTCTTTCATTGGAATTGCTGGCAACTTAAACGCTGACATTCTTGATGAAATTCCAGCTGATATTAGAGACTACGTTTACAATCCAGACTTTATGGACCCTATGCAGCCACTTGGTGAAAGTATATACAGAAACTTCAAAAGTGATAGACCGCTACCTTGGACTATCGGTTATGCAAGTTCATACGCTGGAAACCTTTGGAGAAAAGGCGTTATGGAAAGATTGTATGGGGATTATTTACCAAAGATGAAAGCGGCAGGTATCTTAAACGATATCGTTGTTACACAATCTAACTTAAAAGACGCTGTTCAGATTCAGCAAATGAGACAATTAGTTGACCAAGGTGTTGATGGATTAATCGTTTGTTGTTCAAACCCAGTTGCTCTTAATCAAACAATTGAATACGCATACGGTAAAGGTGTACCTACTGCATCAATGACTGGCTTCCTAACATCAGAATATGCGATCAGTACTTCCGTTAACTATGCCATGGGTGGTTACCGTATTGCTACTTGGCTTGCTGAAGCTATTGGTGGCGAAGGTAACGTAGTTATTATGGAAGGTATCCCTGGAGCTTCAGCTTCTGATTCCCAGCATGCTGGAATGAAAAAGGGATTTGCAGAATATCCTAATATTAAAATTGTTGCAGAGATTGCTCACATGTGGACACCTCAAGTTGCTCAAGCAGAACTTCAAAAATGGCTTTCAGCTAATACAATTGAAGTTCATGGATTTGCAGTTCAGTCATCTGGTGAATCAGGCGCTTTAAACGCACTTGAGTCTTCAGGAAGACCAATGGTTCCAATGTCACTTGGTGGTGAAATTGGATCATTCTGTTACTGGAGAAATAATCCTGACTATATCGATACAGCTATTTATACATGGCCTCCAGGGGATGATGCAGAATTCGCAATGAACGTTCTTCTTAGAACTATGCAAGGACAAGGTTTGAAAATTCAATCAATTCTTGTTCCTCCATATGAAGAAGATGTTGAAACTATTCAATCATTCGTTCCTGAAGATTGTGATAGAAATTCAAGTGAGTTCAGAACAGTTGGTATTGAAAACTGGGCAAGCGATGAGTATCTAGATAACTTTTTTGATAACGGTGCAGCATTACTCTAAGTAATTAGTTAAATCTATTTATACTTTAACTAATGAATGAAGAAAAATTAATAGATAGCGCTTCCGCTGAAAAGCCAGCGCTATCTTCAACAAAATCAAGCGGAGATATTTTTGTTCAAGATGCAAATAAATCGTTCGGTGTAACTAAGGCTTTAAATGGTGTAAATTTTAAAGCTAATTTCGGAGAAATTCATGCAATTGTTGGTGGAAATGGATGTGGTAAAAGCACTTTAGCTAAAGTTATATCCGGGGTTCTCCCTCTTGATAAGGGGAAAGTGTCTATCATGGGTCAATCGCCCAATTCACCAATTGAAGCTCAAAAAATTGGAATTTCAACAGTGTTCCAAGAAGTCATGATAGCTGAAGAAGCGACTGTTTATGAAAATTTATTTATTGGATATGATAGCTTCTTTGGTAAAAAATTAAATCACAGGGAGAAAGTGGAAAAAGCTGCTCAAATTATGCTTGAGTTAGCTGGAGAGTTTGTAGATCCCTATACTATTGCAAATCAATTATCTCTTGGGATGAAGGCATGGGTAACAATTGGTAGAGCTTTCTTGAGAAAACCTAAAGTATTAATTTTAGATGAATCTTCTGCGGCTCTTGATTTTGATTCCACAGAAAGATTATTTGAAAAAATGAGAGAGCTTAGGAATGGTGGAGCAGCAATCTTTATTGTGACACATAGAATTGCGGAACTAGTAAGAATTAGTGATCGAGCTACTGTAATGCGCGATGGAAAAGATGTTGGCGTATTGTCCGGCGATGAAATTACTGAAAAAAATCTACTTGCCTTAATGACGGGTAATAAGAAAATAGAAACTGCCGCTGAAAATAAATCAACACCTCCTGAATCAAAAAGTGAAGAGATTGTTTTGTCTGCAAAAAAACTAAAAGTTTGGGAGAATGAATCTGAGATTAATTTTGATTTACCTAAAGGAGAAATTTTAGGTATCACAGGCTTAGATGGACAGGGACAAGATAATTTTGTAAAAACTTTAGCCGGTATAGAAGAACCAATTAGTGGAGAAGTGATTATTAAACTATCTGCTGAAGAGCGAGAACTAACAAAAAAAGACTATAAAAAAATTTTAAATTTATTAGATGCAAAAAAAAATGGAATTGGTTATGTCTCAGGTGATAGAAAAAAAGAAGGAATTTTTCCTAATATGAGCATATATGAAAATATGGTTATACCTTTATATAAAGGAGAAATGGCAAAAACATCAGGGGGTTTTTTAGGTTTTATCAAATGGACTGAATTAAATGGAACTTTTGATTGGGAGGTAGAAAGATTAAGTATTAAAACTGGACCAAAAAATGATCTTATTACATCCTTAAGTGGCGGAAATCAGCAAAAGATTATGATAGCTAGAGCATTTACAACCACACCTAAAATTTTGATTCTCAATGATCCTGCTAGAGGCATCGATGTTGCCTCAAAAAGAGATCTTTATAAGCACCTAAGGATTTTTGTCAAAGAAGGCGGGACTGTAATTTTTTTATCTAGTGAACTGGAAGAGTTTATTGGATTATGTCATCGGGTTTTAGTTTTTAGAGATGGAGGAATTTTTGAAACATTTGAAAAGGAAGATATTAATCCTAATGTAATTTTAGAAGGCATGTTTGGACATAGAAAAAAAACAAATAATACACTTAGTAGTTCTGCTTCGGATCTCCAAGCTAATGAAAAGGAAAATTCTGCTCATAATATTATAAAGATTAAAGTTGAACCTCCCAAACCTTCTCATATCCAAGTTGTAGATTTTGAAAATAAAAATGATCCTAAAGATAAGATAAAAATTAAATATTTTTAGATGACTCAAAATTACAAACCATCAGATTTAGAATTATTTGAAAAAATAAATATTCTTAATAAGAAGGCTTCTTTAAATTCTAAAGAAATAAATTATAGGCATGATACTAGTTTACTAGATAAAAAAATAAATTTAAAACAAAACGTTAACTACAAAAGTAATGATGAGCATCAATTTTCATTAATTGAAAATAAGCTCTCTAACCCTCAAACAAATAAAAATTCTAAACTTTTTTTCTCTCAAAATAGTATTGATGATCCTACAGGATATAAAGAAATGTATCCTCACAATATTAAATTCAAGCTACCGCACGCTAAAAGACCTTCAATCAAAGTACACGTCAATGAAGATGGTAGTTTGCCTAAATTTAATTTAGAAGACCGTTCAGTCAAGTCAAAAAATTTTAAAGGAATGTTTGCTGAGCCAAAGTATTTACCTGGAGGTGATAAATATTTACTAGTTGAATTTGGAAATGTTATGAACTTAGAATTAAATTTTAAAGCCCAAGGCTTAGCTAAAGCAATTGAGAGTGCAAAAATAAAAGGGATATACGAAACACTTCCTTGCTTTGCTTCAATGTTAGTTCATTACAATCCTGATGATATTAAATTTGAAGATTTGAAAAATGAGCTTATTTCATTGGTAAATAATCTTAAAAGTTCTGAAGATACGATTGTTCAAAGTAGGTTATTCCGTTTTCCTACGGTTTATTTAGACAAATGGACTAAAGAAGCAGTAGAAGATTATATAGCTAAGATTACTTACAAAAAACCAG
>JAQBUY010000136.1 GCA_027623775.1 Pseudomonadota bacterium | reverse complement strand
ACAAACACAACCATTACCTATGACAGTTTTAGGTATAACAGGAACATTAGTAACAAGTGATTAATATGAATAATAAAATAATAGAAGCTAAAAAATTATTAGAACAATATGCACCTAAAGGTGAATTTCTTGCATACATTAATAAAGATGAAGAACAAATATTAAAAAATTTAGGTGGTTCTGGAGAAAAAGTTAAAGAAACAGGAATACCATCTTTTAATCCAATGTACATAGTTGCAGGAATGATGGCTTTAAGTACAGGAATGTCTTACCTAGGAAGCATTCAACAATCTAAACAAATGAAAGCAGCTGCGGCATGGGATCAATACCATTTAAACATTAAAAAAACACAAGATACTATTATGGCTAATAAACAAGCTGCAAAATTATTAAGTGAAAAAAGAGCTGCTATTGGTGCAAGAGGAATACAATTTTCAGGTTCAACTTTAATGGAACAAGAAAGTGTTATAGATAATTTAGAAGATACTTTATTCTGGGTAAATAAAGGTGTAGAAATGGATTTAAGAACTATGGATGTAAGACTTGCAGGTGCATTAGCAAAAGAATCGTGGAATAGAAAAACTAGTTTATTAAGTGGAATGACCAATGCTTATTTAACAAGTAAAACTACAGTATAAGTATGTTTAAAATAAAAGTATGGGATGGTGATACAATGATATTTGAAGGATATAGTAAAAAAGTACCAAAAACAGATGAAGAATTTAAAGCATGGACTTTAACTAAAGATGGAAATGCAACAGAACAAAGAGTGTTTAGTCCAGCAGATTATAGAATAACTTACGAGGAAGTAAATGGCAATAAAAATACCTAGAGGCGAAATACCAGCTCCTTCTGTTGGAGATAGAAGTAGCAGTATGTTGGGTGCTGTTCAAAGTAATAAAATTGATTATGATAAAGTAACTAATACAATAGATTTTATTGGTCAAAAAATTGCTGCACATAATACTAAAATTGAAACTCAAAGAATAGATAATAAAAACACACTTAATAAAGCAAATTTACAAGGTGATATTAATTCATTATTAGAAAATATTAATAATAATCCAAAACTTTCTACAGATGGAACAATAGAAAGTTATAACGGAGTTTATGATGCTGGAGTTAAAAAATTACAAGATAAATATGAAAAAATTTACAAAAATGATGATGATGCCTTTGCTATATGGAAATCTGATTTATATACAATTATTAATAATGGTTCACAAACTATGCGAATTACAAGAAGAAAAAAAGTATTAGCACAAGCACAAATGAATTTTAATTCTACTAATGCTGAATTTACAACAAATTTAGATAATCAACCTGTTACTCCTAATATTTGGATGTCAACAGAACTACTAATTAAACAAGAAAAAGAAAGATTTATAAGAGCTGACGCATTAGGAATTCCAGTTGATTCTGAATCTCATTTAAAAATGATACAAGACAAAGTATGGAAAAAAGTAATATCATCTAATAAAAATTATGTAGATGATATGACTGGATTAGAAGAAGTTGATTATAAATCAATCTATAATGAATTAAATTCAACTAAATCTACACAAGAATATTTTGGTAAAACTATGCCAAAAGATACAAAAGAATCTTTATTAAGCTGGGCAAAAGAAAAATCAATTACACAACAAGCTATATATGATAGTAGAAAAGAGGCAAAACAATTAGTATCTAATGAAACCTTTACTAATCAACTTATAGCTATAGCATCTAATTCAGTAAAAGGAATTGAGTACAGTAAGAATTTTCTTAAAGATTTAGAAGCAGATACTAGTTTATCAGCAGAACTTAAAAGAACATTAAAAACAGCATTCAATACAACATTAAATAATCTTGCTAGTGGAACAGCTACACATGAAAGTCCTACTGGTTTACAGGTTAAAGCAACATTGACTTATTTAGTTAATGGTGGTTTTATTGATACAAAAGGAGAGTATGCTATTATTAATAATGCAATGGCTGATGGTCATATAAAACCAGAATATGCTACTACTTTATTAAATAATGCTAAAGAAAATACTAAAGAAAGACATCAATGGAAAAAAACAGTAACTAAAAACGCAATAAGTGTATTAGCAAAAGAATTAAATGTTGATGATTTTAATATTGCAGCAATGGTAGGTAGTTTTGATTCTAGTAAATCAGGAAGTGCTGCTGATATGTTAGCTAAATTTTTATCAGATAGTAAAATGCCTAAAGAAGTATATGCTGCTATGAATCAAATGTTTGCTATGGTCGCAGAAGGTGAAGGTAAAAATATAAGTATTAAAGAAATGTTAATGGATGAAAAAAGTCCTAATTATATTTTAAATGATCTTATAGGAGTTTATAAAGCTAGAGTTAAAGAAGAAATTGATAAAGATTGGATGGGAATTTTAAGTGCAGAGGAACAGTTAGCTGTATCAGCAATTACAAAAGGTGGTTTTGATTATTCATTTGATACAACTAAATATTTTTCTGGTAAAAGTTCTGATGCACCATCAGTACAATTACCTACAAAAAATGAAGGAGAAAGTGTTTTTTCATATATTGAAAGAGTACAAAAAGTTACTAAAAATAATAAAGATAAATATTTACCAGAATGGGGAACGGGTAATTTTGTAACTGATTCTTTAGATATGAGTTCTTTTATTATTACACCGAAAGAAGAATAATATGGGTGCAAGATTTACACCATTAATGCTTAAACAAGCTGGTTTTAATGACCAGCAAGTAGTTGATTGGATAGATAATCAAAGACAATATTTAAAAACTGCTGGGTTTAGTGATTTTGATATTAATGAAGCATATGGTCTTAAACAACAAAATAGTAAAGCTATTACCTTTAAAGATATGTCATCAGCTGTTTCTGATGTTTTTCCTCAACATAAAGAATTAGGTAAAAATACTGCACTAGAAAATAAAACCAACAAACAAAACGAGAACATTATTAATACTAATTTAATTAATGATAACCATAATAAGAATATAGATGGTACTAATTACAATAACTTAATTGAAACTGAACGAGAGCAAATTTCATTAATGTATGAAA
>JAQBUY010000015.1 GCA_027623775.1 Pseudomonadota bacterium | reverse complement strand
TATCCTTTGATGGATTTTAATTTCTCTAAATTTTTATTTTTAATCAAATTTTTATAATATTTTTTTAAAAAACCTTTCATATCTAAGGTGGTTAAAAATTGTATATATCTTTAAAAGCTTGAAGTCCGTATCAATTGATAAAAATATAAATCTGACTTTTCCTATAATATTTTCTTTAGGAACAAAGCCCACCGTGTTTCTAGTGTCTCTACTATCTGAAGAATTGTCTCTATTATCGCCCATAAAAAAATAATGACCTTCCGGAACCAAAAATTCATTCGTATTATCAAGCATAGCAGAATTAGATAAGTTTAAAATCTGGTACTCTACATTAGAATTATTTTCTTTAAGTCTAATGATGTTAACATCATCTTGATCGTCATAAAACGGTTCAATTTCATTTTGTGCAAATACTGTAAATTCATTAGAATTTTTATTTTTTACATAAATCTTTCCATCTGAAACTTTTATAGTTTCGCCAGGAAGAGCAACTAATCTTTTTACATAATTAATGCTCTCTTTAGTTGGTAATTTAAAAACAATAATATCTCCTCTTTGGGGTAGTTTTTCAAAAAACTTACCTTCAAAGAAAGGCAAACCAAAAGGGAATGAATATCTCGAATATCCGTAATCCCATTTAGAAACAAAAAGAAAATCACCAACTAGTAAATTAGGTTTCATTGATCCTGAAGGAATCTTAAAAGGTTCGACTATAAAAGAGCGAATAAAACCAGCAATAATTAGGGCCCAAAAGAGAGCTTTTAAATTACTAAATAATGATTTTTTAAATTTGCTCAATGATTACTGAAGATATAGATAAATATTTAGTGTCACTTATAGTTAGATGAATAGCATAATTATGATATTTTTCTATCATATATTCATGAAGTTCCTTCCTTAATGTAATTAAGGGTTTCCCAAGATTATTTCGCTTTATAGCAATTGAATTAGGATATGAAGGATATCTAAAACCTAATCCTAAAGCTTTAGAAAATGCCTCTTTAGCGCTAAAATTATTTGACAAGGAAGAGACGTCTGTACGATCTACATTGTCATATAAAAAAAATTTATCGATTATTTTAGAAGGATATTTATGAAAGAGATTAATAAATCGGTTCTTTTCTAAAATGTCCACACCATGTCCTACAATCATCTAGTTATTCTCTTAAGTTTAGCAATCACTTTATCCAACGAAGTAAAAATTGATTCAAAAATTACAAAATGACCAATATGAATAGTGTTAATCAGTTTTTTATTTTTTAAATATTTAATATTATTGAAGTTTAAACCATGTCCTGCATTAACGATTAAGTTTAAATTATAAGCAAATTGAATTGAATTTGTAATTTTTTGAATTTCTTTTTTAGAAACTTTTTTATCTTCTAATGATCCTGTATGAATTTCAACTGTATCAAAACCATATTTTTTTGCCATAAGGATCTGTTTCTTATTAGGATCTACAAAAGCACTAAGTGAAATATTATATTTTAAACAAACATCATACAAAGATTTAAAAAGTTTTTTAGATAATTTCTTGATATTAACTCCACCTTCTGTCGTAATTTCTTTTCTGTTTTCAGGCACAAGGCAAATATAAGAAGGTTTAATTTTTCTAACTATACCAATCATTTCTTGAGTTAAAGCCATTTCTAAATTAATAGGTATTTTTGAAATTTTTTTTAAGACAATTAGGTCATTATCTTTAATATGCCTTCTATCCTCTCTTAAATGAACAGTAAGGATATCAACTTTGTTTTTTTTACAAATTTTTGCAGCTCTAATTAATGAAACTGAATCAGAATAACCTCTAGCATTTCTAATTGTTGCAATATGATCTATGTTAATTCCAAGTTTCATAATTAAAATTTAATTTTCAGTCTTTTTGCTTTTTCAACTTCTACTAATGTCTTCATTTCAGATAAAAGGAAATTTAATTTATCAGTATCTTCAATGCCCAAATCAATTAAAAATGTGTAAGCTTTTTTTGACCTATCTACAATTCTTATATTTTCTATATTAATTAAATGTTTTTCAAAGACTGATGTAATTCTAGCTAATGCCCCAGGTTGGTTTTTGATAATAATTTCAATTCTTGATGAAAATTTTGAATTATTTTTACTAGAACCCCAATTAGAATTATAGAAATTATCTTTATGATAATAAGATAAACTTTCACATATTGTACTATGAACAACTAATCCTCTTCCGTGGGAAATAATAGAAATGATGTTATCTCCATTGATTGGGGAACAACAGGTAGCTAAGTTAACAGCAATGCCAATTTCATATTTATCGATATTGATTGAAGGTAATTTAATTTTAAAACCTACTAAAGTATTTGCATAATCAACTAGACCTTTATCAAGATCATTAAATAAATCATTGATAGCTTTTCGAGGTAAAAATCCTCTGCCAACCGATTCATATAATTTATTTATACTATTATATTCAGAATTTTTAACCATGGTCGTTTTTACTATTTCATCGAGTTTAACTTTTTTTGTAGTTCCAATATTAGATAAAATATTAAACCCTAACTTCTCAAATTCTTTTCTTCTTTGTGATTTAAAAAAATGTCTAATTTTTTCTCTAACTTTTTCTTTTTTGACAAATCTTATCCATAATGGTGAAATGACTTTATTTTTATCAAGTAAAATCTCTATTTGGTCTCCGCTTTTGAGTTTAGTCTTTAAGGGAACTTCAATTCCATTAACTTTAGCTCCTGCACACCTATCACCAATATCAGTATGAACAGTGTAAGCAAAATCTACTGGCGTTGAACCTTCTGGAAGAGTAAATAAATCAGCTTTAGGAGAGAAAACATATATTTGCTCTTCAAAAAACTGATGTGAAGTTTTATTAATTAAATAATCTTCCTTATTGTTTTCCTCAACATAATTAACAGTATCTCTAAGCCATTTATATAGATTCTCATCGTTTATAGATGATTGATTGATATATTTATATCTCCAATGGGCAGCCACTCCATTCTCAGCAATCATATGCATTGCTTTTGATCTTATTTGAATTTCAAAAATCTTATTTTCAAAAAATATATCAGTATGGATAGATCTGTAACCATTTGGTTTTGGACTTGAAATATAATCTTTAAAACGTCCAATTTTTGCAGCAAAGTTTCTATGAATAATACCTAATATCTTATAACAATCTCTAGTATTATTTGTGATAATTCTAATAGCAGCAACATCTGAAATAGCTGTCAATTCAACCTGTTTCTTATTAAGTTTTTTCCAAATAGAATAAGGACTTTTTTTTCTATATAAAATCTCCCCATTAAGATTATTTTTTATAATTCTAGAAGAAATAATTTCTTTTAAACCTTGAAAAGATGCTTCTAAATCCTTAAAGGTGTTGTTAATTTTATCACTAATTCTACTATAGATATCAGGATGAAGATTTTTAAAAGAAATATCCTCTAGAACTGTCTTCCAATTCTCTAAACCAAGTCTCTGAGCTAAAGGGGCATAAATTAATAAAGTCTCATTACTGACTTTTTTTCTTTTTTCTATATTTTGAATAAAATGAATTGTTTTGATATTATGTAGTCTATCTGCTAACTTAATAATCAATACCCTTATATCTTTCGATGTAGAAATTAAAAGCTTACGAAAATTTTCTGCATCCTTTTCTGATTTAGTGATTTTTTTTTCTTCTAAAAAATTAATTTTTGTAAGACCGTCTACTAAATTTGAAATCGATTCTCCAAAAATTTCCTTTATTTCTTTTTTTTTTATGCTGCTATCCTCAATAACATCATGGAGTAAACCTGTAATAATAGATTCCGTATCAAGCTTTAATTCTATTAATGATTTACATACTTCAAAGGGGTGGATTATGTAAGGATCACCTGAGGCACGGAACTGATTCTTATGTGCTTTTTCAGCAACTTGAATAGCCTTAATAAAAAGATCTTCATTAAAATTTTTATCATTCTTAATAAGAGCTTCTTTAAAATTTAAATAATTGTCTGTAAATGAGCTAGATGAGAACATCAGCTAATATAATAAACTAAAATAAAAGTTTAATCTTCAAGAAGATGATCTTCATTTTCTTCTTCTTTTACTTTAATTAGTTGATAGCTTTTGATAATATCCTCTTGTAAAGTTTTAACATCAACTTTTTCTTCAGCTATTTCTCTTAATGCCACAACCGTCATCTTATCATTATCAATAGGAACATATGCTTCGTTGCCAGAATTTAATAATCTTGCTCTGTGCGATGCCACTAAAACTAAATCAAATAGGCTATCTACGTTCTTTGTACAATCTTCTACTGTTACTCTAGCCATGAAGAGTTTATATTCAAAAGAGTTCTAGAATACAACAAAAAAAATTTATTTAGCCAAAACTCTTTGTTTTTTTCTATTCCAGTCACGCTCTTTGATTGTCTCTCTCTTATCGAACTTCTTTTTACCAATACCTACTCCAAACTTCATTTTAGCTAAGCCTTTTTCATTAAAGAAGATTTCCATAGGAACTGCCGTATAGCCTTTTGTTGTAAGTAGTCCCAATATTTTTCTAATTTCTCTCTTACTTAGGAGTAATTTTGTATGAATTTTAGTTTTCTTAGATTCAAAATTTTTTTTAGCAGTTATAATTTCTAGGTTATTAGCGTAAATCTCACCCTTAATTTCACTGATATAGCTAGACTGGATAGACGCCCTACCAGCACGAAGTGGCTTCACCTCATTACTTTGCAATACAATTCCAGCGACATAAATGTCTTTTAAGTCGTAATCAAATTTTGCTCTACGATTAAGAATAGACAAAATAATTATATAAGCTTTAAAACTTTAAGTACTCTCTTGATATCTTTTTTTGTTTGTGTACTTAGTTCAATTAAAGGCGCCCTAACTTCTTCCGTACAGAATCCCATTTGTGATAGAGCATATTTTGTTGGGGTTGGATTTGGCTCTTGAAATAATACATTGCTCAAAGGAGCTAGTTGCAAATTAATTTTATCAAAAATTTTTAACTTTCCGTCTTTCCAAGATTTATGTAATTCTGAAGTTAATTTTGGAGCAACATTACCAGCAACTGAAATGCAGCCATGTCCACCTTGTGCTAAAAATCCTGCAATTGTTCCATCTTCACCCGAAAGGTAATTAAAACTATTTTTCATAAATGTCCTCATTAGCAATGGTCTCGATAAGTCATTAGATGCATCTTTAATTCCTACAATGTTAGAAACTTTATTCAGTTCCTTAAAACTATCGAAAGAAAGATCAACGATTGATCTTCCAGGAATATTATAAATGATCTGTTTTAAAGGTGTTGCTTTGGCAATTAGTTTAAAATGATTTACTAAACCAGTTTGATTAGGTTTATTATAATAAGGGGTTACGACTAAACCATAATTTGCACCAACCTTATAGGCATGTTTTGTGAACTCAATCGCCTCTTTAGTAGAATTGGATCCCGTTCCAGCAATTACAGGTATTCTTTTTTTTGTAATCTTAATTGCATGCTCGACTAAACTCATATGTTCTTCATGAGATAAAGTTGGCGACTCACCAGTCGTACCACAAACCGTTACTCCTGAAATACCATTTTTAATTTGCCAATTTAATAATCTTGTAAAATCATCATAGTCAACTTCACCTTTTCTAAAGGGAGTGATGATTGCTGGTATAGATCCTTTTAACATTTTTTTTTGGCGGACAGGGTGGGATTCGAACCCACGGAAGATCTTGCGATCTTCGACAAGTTAGCAACCTGCTGGTTTAAGCCACTCACCCACCTGTCCTATTTAATTTATCTTAATATAAGTAGTACTTTTTATATTTATAGTAAATCAATAAAAATAAATTATTTAAGTTTTTTTATAAGAAGATCATTAATGACCTTAGGATTACCTTTTCCTTTAGTAGCTTTTAAACATTTTCCAACGAAATAGCCTAAAACTCTATCTGAACCGCTCTGGAATTTTTTAATATTATCTTCTTCACCAATTAGAGCTTCTTCAACAATTCTTTCCAATTCTTCATTATCAGAAACCTGCTCAAGACCAAGTTCTTTTACTAGTAATACTGGTTCCTTATTCTTTTGAAGAATTTCTATTAAAATATCTTTAGCAACTTTATTTGAAATAGTGCCTTTTTCAATCATTTCAAGCAGCTGAATGATTTTTGAAGATTTATCCGCGATATCTACTATTTGTAAATCTTTCTCTTTAATAAAAGAAAAAATATCTCCAACCAACCAAGAAGCTGCTAGCTTAGGATGAATTAACTTAGCAGATATTAAATTTTCAAAAAATTCAGCATACGCTTTTTCAGAAATAATAATTTTTGCTATATCTTTTTCTAATTTAAATTCATTTACATAACGTAGTAATTTTTGTTGGGGTAACTCTCCAATTGTAGATTTAACTTTTTCAATTTGATCTTCAGCAATATGAACTGGCAATAAATCCGGATCAGGAAAATATCGGTAGTCATGAGCAAATTCTTTACTTCTCATAGCTCTTGTTTCGCCAGTAGAAGTATCAAATAAAAGTGTGTTTTGATCAATTTTTCCACCAGACTCTAAAACTTGTATTTGTCTTTTTGATTCATATTCAATTGCTTGTCTAATAAATTTAAAAGAATTCATATTTTTTATTTCGCATCGAGTACCTAATTCAGCATTTGGTTTTTTAACAGATAAATTAACATCGGCCCTTAAAGATCCTTCCTGCATATTACCATCACAAACATCTATATACATGAGTATTTGTCTTAAAGAAGTTAGATAGCTGATAACTTCGTCGGCTGAATTAAAATCAGGGTAAGAAACTATTTCCAACAATGGTGTACCTACTCTATTAAGATCAATGAAACTATATTTAGGGTCTATGTCATGAATACTCTTTCCTGCATCTTGTTCTAAATGAGCTCTTTCTAAGCGGATTTTTTTTACTTCATTTTCTGTTTCTATTTCAACAAAACCTTCAGTTAAAATTGGGTATTCAAATTGACTAATCTGATAACCTTGAGGTAAATCTGCGTAAAAATAATTTTTTCTTTCAAAAACAGAATAAGAATTTATTTGAAAATTTAATGCAAAACCTGTCTTAATGGCCTTTTCGATACATCCAGAATTCATAACTGGCAACATTCCCGGCATTCCAGCATCGATAAAATTTACATTACTATTAGGGTCTGAACCAAATTGATTTGGCGAAGAAGAAAATAGTTTTGATTCTGTTTTTAATTGGGCATGAACTTCTAGTCCAATAACTAACTCCCAATCATTATTCATTAAAACAAAACTCCTTTTCTAGAAGAGATGCCATTTGAAGTAATGATTTTTCTTGAAAATAATTTCCTATTAATTGAATTCCTAAAGGGAGTCCATTTTTACTCAAGCCAGATGGCAGTGAAATTGCTGGTAAACCGGCTAGACTTGTAGGTACGGTAAAAATATCATTCATGTACATAGATATTGGATCTAATTTTTCTCCTATTTGAAAAGCTTCGTTTGGTGTAGTAGGCGTTAAGATAAAATCAACTTCATTATATATTCTCTGAAAATCATTCTTAATGAGTTTTCTTACTTTTTGTGCTTTTCGATAGTAGGCATCATAATATCCAGCAGATAAAACATAAGTTCCAATTAAAATTCTTCTTATAACCTCTTCTCCAAAACCTTCAGATCTAGAATTTACATAAATCTCCTCTAGAGTATTACCGCAGCCCCTATAACCATACCTAATACCATCGTACCTAGCGAGGTTAGAAGAGGCTTCTGCTGGAGCTATAATATAGTAAGTAGATAAAGCAAAATCAGTAGTTGTAAATTCAACATCAACAATATTGACATTAAGTTTTGAAAGATGCTTTTTTGTATTTTCAATTTGTTCAGCAATATCAGAATTTATATCTTTTAAATAGTCACTTGGAATACCTACAGTTATAGGGCGATCAAAACCTTTCCCCACACCCTCTAAAAAGTTTTCTCTTTTATGATTAGAACAGGTGGAATCGTTTGGGTCATGACTGCTAATGGAATTTAATAAATAAGCTGCATCTTCAACTGAATTAGTTATAGGTCCTGCCTGATCTAGACTAGATGCAAATGCCACCACGCCCCACCTTGAGCATGATCCAAAAGTAGGCTTGAGTCCAACAACACCACATAAACTTGCTGGTTGACGAATTGATCCTCCAGTATCAGTTCCAATTGAGGCGACACAAATTCCTTCTGCAACAGCAGATGCAGAACCACCTGAAGATCCCCCAGGCACTAACTGACTATCTGTGTTATTTTTATTTTTCCATGGATTTATAACAGGTCCAAAAAAACTGGTTTCATTTGAAGACCCCATTGCAAATTCATCACAATTATTTTTACCTAAAAAGAGAGATCCATCATTTAATAAATTTTGAGTTACATGAGATTCATATTCTGGAATAAATTTTTCTAATATTTTAGATGAAGCAGTTGTAGGAACTCCTTTAGTACAAAATAAATCTTTAATTCCTAAAGGAATGCCGTCTAAAGATAGATCTTTCCCCTCATTATATCTTGCCTGAGAGCTATTTATATTTTCTTTATTATATTCAGGATCTAAGAGATGGTTAAAGCTATTAAGCTTTGATTTTTTTGCTTTATCGTAATAGACGTTATATAACTCCTGAACACTAATATTTTTATTAGATAATTGGTTTTTAATTTCTTTAATTGTTGGCAAAGCCTATTCCACTACTTTCGGAACTCTAAAAAAATTTTGAGCTTTCTCAGGAGCATTAGATAACACTTGTTCAGTTGAATTTTCTTTTAAAACTTCGTCATTCCTTAAATTTTGACTTTTTTCAGTAATATTATGTAATGGTTCTACGCCCTCAGTATCTAATTTTTTCAAATTATCTACCCATTCTATAATTTCACTTAATGATTTCTCATATAAAGCAGCTTTCTCTTCATTTAGTTCAAGCTTTGCTAGATAAGATACTTTTTTAATATTAATATCAGACATAAATATGGTGATACATAATATATCAGAATTTTTAATTAACAATAAATATAGATCAAAATTCTTATCTATAGACTTTGGATTAAAATATTTAGGGTTAGCTATAAGTGATGATACCAACTTAATAGCTATTCGTTTTAAAACCCTTAATGAATTGGAGTTATTAAATCAATTTCCGGAGATTATGAGAGAATTTAATATTTATGGATTAATTATTGGAAAACCTTATAACCTAGATGGGTCGACATCAAAAATGATAGAAAACGTAAATGTTTTTATTCAAAAACTAATAAACATTAAAGATGTTCCTATTTATCTCATAGATGAAAGACTAAGCAGTAAACAATACAAGAAACTTGATAAGATTAGTAAAATGAACATTCATGAAAAAAGTGCT
The DNA here is from genome assembly GCA_027623775.1 of Pseudomonadota bacterium. GTDB lineage: Bacteria > Pseudomonadota > Alphaproteobacteria > HIMB59 > HIMB59 > HIMB59. The sequence continues at coordinate 10,240 of JAQBUY010000015.1, read as the reverse complement.
TGTCTAATTCTGGATGATTTCTTAGCCTTATATCGGAATTACAAAAATGATTAAAAAAATAATATCCATTGACGACTTGAGTCTAAAAGAAATTAATAAAATAGCTGATGATGCGATTAAATTTTCGTTAAATAAAAAAAAGATCAAAAAATCTAAAGTAAAAAATATTTTTAATCTTTTTCTAGAACCATCTACCAGAACAACAGTAAGTTTTGAATTAGCCGCTAAAAAACTTGGTCATAATATAATAAATATTAATTTCGATAAAAGCTCTCTCTCTAAAGGCGAAACCTTTAATGACACCATAGCTACATTAGTAAGCATGAAGCCCGATGCTCTAATTATTAGAGACCAAAAAGAATTTTCACCAAAAGAAATATATAATAATTATAAAATACCTATTATCAACGCAGGAGATGGAAAAAATGAACATCCCACTCAATCCTTATTAGATTACGCACTATTAAAAAAAAAATTTGGTAATAAAAAAATTACAATTGGTATTTGTGGAGATATCAAGCATAGTAGAGTAGCTCACTCTAATATTAAATTATTTACAAAACTTAAATATAATATTGAATTAATTGCGCCTGATTATTTTTTAGATAAAAAAGATCTATTAAGAATTAATAAAAATATTAGTTACAGCAATAGTTTAGATAATATCCGTAATTTAGATGTGATCATGATGTTAAGAATACAAAAAGAGAGAATTAATAAAAATTTAAAATCTTCGGTATCTAAGTTTAAGAGTCAATATTGTTTAAATTTAAACCATTTAAAATCCAGTCCCTATTTAATGCATCCAGGGCCAGTTAATAGAAATATTGAAATTAGTGATCAGGTTTTAGACACCTATCATAAATCTTTAATTCTAGATCAGGTAAATATGGGTGTGTATGTGAGAATGGCCTGCTTAGAATATCTTTTTTAAGTTATAACTTATGGAATATTTATTTTTTGCATTTGCCTATCTAATTGGATCTATTCCTTTCGGTTTAATTATTACTAAAATCTTAACAGGAAAAAATATTACAAAAGAAGGTTCGGGAAATATAGGTGCAACAAATGTTTTTAGAACGGTATCAAAAAAAACTGGCGCATTAGTTTTATTACTTGATGCCATTAAACCAATTATTGCATTAATCATTATAAAAAATTATGACATTGAATTTTTTGAAAAGTATAAAGTGGCCATTATCTTCTTTTCAATAATTGGTCATATATATCCCGTTTGGCTAAAATTTAAGGGCGGTAAGGGAGTAGCAACACTATTTGGAGGTTTTTTATTTTTAGAGCCCTATTCTTCAATTTTGTCAATAACTACTTGGGTTTTAACTGTTAAAGTAACTAAACTATCTTCATTAGGAGCTTTAATTTCAATATTTATTTTGACAATAGCAAATTTTATTTTTATAGATGGTGGCTTTAACAAAACACTTATATTGCTATTGATGATAATTATTTATTTTAAACATAAAGAAAATATAAAAAGACTAATCAATAGAAATGAAAACAAAATTGATTTCTAATGAACCTTTTAATAGTTGAATCTCCCGCAAAAGCCAAAACAATCAATAAGTATTTAGGAGATGAATTTGAAGTAATCGCTACAGTTGGTCATTTTAGAGATTTAGCTAAAAAAAATGGAGTTGTAATATCCGATGACCAAAAAGATGTGATCCTTAACTGGGAAACTACAACCGCAGGGGAAAAACTTTTAGACAGCATTAGAAAAAAAGCATCAAGTTATGAAAAAATTTATCTAGCTACTGACCCTGATAGAGAGGGAGAGGCAATTACTTGGCATTTAGTTAATTCTTTAGAAAATGATGTGGATTCTAAAAAATTTAGAAGAATAACTTTCAATGAAATTACAAAAAATGCTGTTCTTCTTAGTTTTGAAAAAGCAAGAGATGTTGATGCAGATTTAGTTTCAGCCTATATGGCTAGAAGAAGTCTTGATTATTTAGCTGGATATAACTTATCGCCAGTCTTATGGAGAAAAATGCCAGGTAGTAGATCGGCTGGTCGAGTTCAGTCCGTTACTGTGAAACTTGTATATGAAAAAGAAATTGAAATAGAAAATTTTGAACCAGATAGATTTTTTAAGATATTGATTAATGGGAAGATTAATAATGACCCGATTGAAACTTCTATAACAGATTTTGAAGGAAGCAAAGTTGATAAAATGTTCTTTAAAGAAGAAGATCAGGCTCAATTAGCTATAACTAAAATTAAAAACCAATCTTACTCTATTAAAGCTATTGATGAGAGGAATGTTTCAAGAAAACCAAAAGCTCCCTTTAACACTTCGATGCTTCAGCAGACTGCAAATAGTCAGATAAATTTTAGCGCAAGTCAAACAATGACCGTAGCGCAAGGATTATACATGGGTGTTGATATAGGATTAGAAACAGTTGCGCTTATTACTTATATGAGAACAGATAGTATTTCTTTATCCAATGATTCAATCGCTATTCTTAGAGATAAAATAAAAAGTGAATATGGCGAGCAATATATACCTAAAGATCCTATTATTTATAAAACTAAGAAAAAAAGTGCTCAAGAAGCTCATGAAGCTATAAGACCTACTGATATTAATATTCATCCAGAATCCATTAAAGACAGTTTAACAGATGAGCAATACAAGCTTTATAATTTGATTTGGAGAAGAACGATATCTTCACAAATGGTTAATGCAGAAACTAAATTATCAACAATTAGAATTTCTAATGAAGAAAATTCGATTAGTCTTAAAGCTACAATTGGTAAATTAATTTTTGATGGTTATAAAAAAGCTTATAATATACAAGATGATGATGCGGAAGAAGCTTTTTCAATACTCGATTCAGTAATAGTAGGAGATCCCTTTAGCATTGATTCAGTTGAATCTGTTGAATCTTTCACATCTCCGCCATCAAGATATACAGATGCTAGCCTAGTCAAAAAATTAGAAGAATTAGATATAGGAAGACCTTCCACTTACGCTTCTATTCTTCAAACAATTGTTAATAGAGGATATGTTTTAAAAAACGGGAAAGCTTTTCTTCTTAATGATAGAGGTAGAGTTGTTAATGTCTTTTTATGCAACTATTTTAAAAAATTTTTAGAATATAAATTTACTGCAGACTTAGAAAATCAACTTGACGATATCGCTATTAGTAAAGCCGAATGGAAAACAATAGTTCTTAATTTTTGGAAGGATTTTGAATTTTATATAAATGAAGTCATGAGTAAAGCCAATAGAGAAGTTTACGATGTCATTAACGATGAACTGTCACCTGTAATTTTTAAAAAACTTGGAGGAGAAGTGGATGTAAAATGTTCATCATGGGCAAATACAAAAGATTGCGAAGGAAATTTAGGCGTAAAGGTTGGTAAGATGGGAGGATTTATCGGTTGTTCCAATTATCCTGAATGTAAATACACTGTATCAATTGGTGCATTTATAAAAGAAATTAATCCTAAAAATCGTGAAGGGGAAGACATAGTAGTTTTTCCTAGAGTCCTTGGTAGAGATACAGACACCAATAGAGAAATAGCAGTTCACTTAGGTCCTTACGGCTATTATTTACAACTAGGTACTGATCAAGATGAACAAAAACCTAAAAGAGTTACTTTAACAAAAAATTATGATGCGATAAATATTGGTATGAATATAGCAAGCCAATTAATTAAACTTCCTATAACTCTTGGACTCTACCCTGAAAGTGAGGATGAAGTTATTGCAAACATTGGTGCTTATGGACCATACGTTAAATATAAAGATATTTTTGCTTCGCTTGGAAGAAAATATGACATTTTAGAAATAGGGCTAAAAGAGGCAATAGAATTAATTGATATTAAAAAAAATAAACCTACAAATAAAGTAAAAGAAATTGGAGTTTTAAAGAGAAGAAGACAGAAAGCAAATCTTTATAAAGGTAAAACTGGAAAGTACTATTTTAAAATTGGTATAATGAATTATAAAATACCTCCAGAAATTGATGGAGAAAATATTACGATCAATGATGTTGAAGGAATTCTTAAGGCTTCTCGATAATCATCTTTAATCCTAATTCTTTTAGATTTTTTTCATCAACTAAGACTGGAGCATTCATCATTAGATCTTGAGCTTTTTGATTAAATGGAAAAGCTATCACTTCTCTAATATTTTCATTATCTGTAAGAAGCATCAAAATTCTATCTAAACCTGGGGCACATCCACCATGTGGTGGAACGCCATAATGAAAAGCTTCATATAAAGCACTAAATTTTGATTTGATATCTTCTTCCTTATACCCTGCAATTTGAAATGCTTTTAACATTACCTCAGGTTGATGATTTCTAATAGCGCCCGATGACAGTTCTATTCCGTTACAAACAATATCATACTGATAGGCTAAAACATCTAATGGGTCTTTATTTAAAAGAGCATCCATGCCACCTTGCGGCATTGAAAAAGGATTGTGACTGAAATCAATTTCACCTGTCACACTATTTTTTTCGTACATTGGATAATCAATTATCCAACAAAACTGATATTCATTTTTATTTAATAAATCTAAATCAATTCCTAATTTTTGTATTACTTTTGAAGAAAAATCATAAGAAGCTAATGGCTGATCACACACAAATAAAAGTCCATCTTCTTGATTAAATCCAAATTCTTCAATCATAGACTTTAATGCTTCAGGATTAAAATTTTTTGCTAAAGGACCTTTAGCTTCATTGTTTTCAAAATTAATATAACCAAGACCTTTTTTACCTTCGTCTATTGCCCACTTATTAAGATTATCAAAAAAACTTCTTGGCTTACCTTGTGAACCTTTAGCTTGAATACAATTTACAATTGCTCCTTGATTGTTAATTAAGTCTTGAAATATTTTAAGACCTGAATTTTTAAAATGTTCAGTCACATTTTTTAAACGTAAAGGATTTCTTAAGTCAGGCTTATCACAACCGAACTCAATTAAAGATTCATTAAAAGAAAAAGTTTGAAAAGGTAAGGTATTTGTTTTTTTTCCTTCCAATTTGAATTTATCAAAAGTTTTAAATAGCAAATTACTAATAATTTCTAATACTTGATCCTGAGTTGCAAAACTCATTTCCATATCAATTTGATAAAATTCACCGGGCGATCTGTCTGCCCTACTATCCTCATCCCTAAAACAAGGAGCTATTTGGAAATAACGGTCAATACCAGAAGCCATAAAGAGCTGTTTAAATTGCTGAGGGGCTTGTGGTAAGGCATAAAAACTACCCTTATGAATTCTCGATGGGACCAAATAATCTCTAGCGCCCTCTGGTGAAGGAGCAGTGAGAATTGGAGTAGCAAGTTCCATAAAACCTTCTTGCTTCATAAAAGATCTTACAAAATCTATAAGCTTGGATCTTAATATAATATTTTTTGCAATTTTAGGTCTTCTTAAATCTAAATATCTGTACTTTAATCTAACTTCTTCACCATAATCTTTATCGGAATTAACTTCTAAAGGTAAAGCTCTTAAGCATTTACTTAAATATTCAAAATTTTCAATTTTTAATTCAACTTCGCCTGTATCAAGATTTTTATTAATAGTTTCTATTGTTCTATCAGAAATTATACCCTCCAATGTAATCACATCTTCATTTTTTAATTTAGATAAATTATCAAAAATTTTAGAATTGTTATCTACAACACATTGCAGTAACGAGGTTGAATCCCTGAGGTCAATAAAAAGCAAATTACCATGATCTCTCACTCGATTGACCCAACCACTAACTTTTATTTTTTTATCAGTTAGTGTTTTATTAACTTTATTTAAATAATGATCTCTATATTGCATTGTAGAATTCTTTTATAAGTCTCAGATTAATATTATGGTTATTCTGATAAAGTAAACGATTAATATCATTTGCACAATTATAAACCGCCAAATAGGTTCGATCTATAAATTTTGGTAATTCAAGGATAATTGATTCACTAATTGAAATTGAATATATTTCTAAATATTTCCTTAATAAAATAATCATTAAATCAGCGTTTGGCTCTTCAAGATTAAATTTATTAAACAGCGCTAATCTTGAATCTAAATCTGCTAAACCAGTTGGCTGTTGATTGTGATCGAATTCACTGAATATATATAAAAAGCAATCATGAGTAAGAATATTTTGGATAAAGTGAAAAAATAATTCAGAATCAAAATGAGAGATATTTTGATCAATAAAATATATTTTAACATCTGTTGAAAATTTTAAATCACTTGAATTTAATATTATTTTTGCATTATGTATTTTTGCAAAATTATTCACCAAAGTAGATTTACCCGATTTACTAGAACCTGTAATATAGGATAATTTATAATTAAAGTTTTTTAATAAAGAAATTACTTTTTTATTTTCAAAAGACTCGATAATTTCTTGATCATTTTCCATGTGAAAATTAAAAAAATTTTGTGTCATAATAATCCTAAAAGAAAATTAATTTCATCATTTGAATAGAAGTGATTAATTTTTAACAAAATAATCTTATCCTTATATAAATTAATTTTGGGATGATAATTAATAATTTTAGTTAAATCTAAGTAACGATCATATTCTAAAGAGTATTCTCTATCGTAAGGATCTGAAATTGAAAGAAAATTAACCCATATGTCTTTTAAAGTGTTTTCATCAATTGATCTCACTTCCTTAATTCTTAAAGATGTATTAATATTACTAATGTAGATGTAATATTTATTATCTAAGGAGATCCTTTCAAATTTTGGACAATTATTTTCCGAATTATCAAAATTGAAAGAAAAGAAATCGTCCATTAAAGAACAATTTAATAAATTAAAATTAAACTGAATTTTCTCTAAAATTAATTTTTTCGTTAGGCCATTAATATCAATTTCAAATTTATAAAGTTGATTTAGCTTATCATAGAAGAAATTAGTAACGTATTTGTCCATATCATTTTGATTGATAGCTGGCGAAGTGAGTTTAGATCTCATTTTATTAGAGAAATGACTCTGTGTTAATTTATCATCTAAGTTTTTTATAGAAACTTCATAATATGCTGATAAATTATTTGCATAACTAACATTAAACAAAAAAAATAGAATAAATAAATATTTCATTGAGCAAATTATATAAAAAATCCGGCGTAGATGTAGTAAAAACTGATAAATTAATCCTAAATGCGATAAAATTTATTAAAACTAGCCATAATAAGAATGTTTTAGGCAGTAAGTTAGGATTTAGCGCAGAATACAAAGTAAATAAAGATGTTACATTATGTGCGGCAACTGACGGTGTAGGTACTAAATCAATTCTTTCAGCTGAACTAAAAAGTTATAAAGGGATAGGACAAGACTTAGTAGCTATGTGTTCAAATGATATACTTTGTAACAATGGCAAACCTTTATTTTTTTTAGATTACTACTCATGTGGCTCAGTTAAAGATAGTCAATACTTACAAATATTAAGAAGTATCACTGAAGCATGTAAAAAAATTAATTGTGCTCTTATTGGTGGTGAAACTGCAGAAATGCCTTCCCTCTATACCGGAAATCATTTTGATTTAGCTGGATTTTTAGTTGCCTTAAAAGGAAAAACTAAAAAACATATTATAAAAAAAGGTGATTTAATATTAGGAATTAAATCAAATGGATTTCATTCTAATGGATATTCACTAATTAGAAAAATTATTAAAAACAATAAAATTAATCCAAATAAGCTATATATAGGCAAAGAAAAATTATCAGCTTTCTTGATGAGGCCTACCGAGCTATACCATAAACATCTAAATGATAAAGACATCCTTAAGATTAAGTCTATGGCACATATAACTGGTGGTGGGTTAATTGCAAATTTTAAAAGAACACTTCCGTCTAAAACAAAATTTGATTTAGATATTAAAAAACTCCCTATTGAGTATAATTTTATTAAAAAATATACTGATATGACCAATGAAGAAGTATCTGAAGTTTTTAACTGTGGTTTTGGATTTACTATTGTCGTTGAAAGAAAATATGCACCTCAATTCATTAAGAGAAGGAATTTTAAAATAATTGGATCAATTATCTAAAATTAGAATTGGCTTTCTTATTTCAGGCTATGGATCTAATTTATTAAAAGTTCTTCTTAATCTTCAAAAAGACCCTCACTCCAATTTCATACCCTCATTAATCTTAAGCAATAAAAATATCATCAAGGATATCAAAAAGAAATCTAGAGAAATAGATAAAAATATAAAAATTCATGAAAATATCAAAAATTTAAATACTATTGATTTTACCAGTTCTGATTTAATATTTTCAATTGGCTATATGAAAAAAATAGAAAAGAATATTTTTGATAAATATCTAACAATCAATCTTCACCCCTCCATCCTTCCAAATTATAAAGGATTAATGACACATAAAAGAATGATTATAAATAATGAAAAGTATTATGGCTTTACTATTCATAGAGTTAATCAATCAATTGATGATGGAAAAATACTTTTTCAGATAGTATCAAAATTGAAAAATTTAAATGAATATGATTTAAATAAGGCTCATAAAAAATTAGAACATAATAACGTTTATAAGGCCTTAAAAAAAATTTGTATTAAATTAGATGAGTTCTAAGCCGCTAAAAAAAAATGCAATTTCGATCGAGGCATTTTCACTAGAGTCACTTCCGTGCACAGAATTAGCCTCAATTGATTCAGCGAAAAGTTTTCTGATAGTTCCTTCGTCTGCATCTTCAGGATTAGTTGCTCCCATTATTTCTCTATAACTTACAATAGCATTTTCACCCTCAAGAACCTGAACTTGAACAGACCCAGAAGTCATAAATGCAACTAAACTATTAAAAAATGGTCTTTCTTTATGAACTCCATAAAAAGACTCAGCTTCATTTTTACTTAGTTTATGAGTCTTTGAAGCAATAATTTTAAGGTTATTTTTTTCGATTAATTGATTTATATGGCCAATAAGATTTCTTTTTACTGCATCTGGCTTAATTATTGAGAGTGTACGTTCCATTTTTTATTTGTCCTTTATGTTTTCAAAATAGTTATATACAAAATCTGCCATTAATAGCAATCCAAATCCTGTAGCTCCCGGTCTATTAAAAATATCTCCTTGATTTTTCCATGTAGTACCAGCTATATCTAAATGAGCCCATTTTGTTTTAGGAGGAACAAACCTTTCGATAAATTGAGCTGCTGTTGTAGCGCCAGCATACCTATCACTAGAAATATTTTTTAAATCAACAAATTTGGAGTTCATCATTTTATCAAAATCAGAGTCCATAGGCATTCTCCAAACTTTTTCATTTGTGTTTATACCGCTTTTATAAAGCTGTTCAGCTAGTTTATCGTCATTAGAAAATAACCCTGCATAGTTTTGACCTAATGCAACCAATATAGCTCCAGTTAAAGTCGCAAAATCTATAATTACTTTAGGCTTATAAAGTTCGCAACCGTAAGTGATGATATCAGCTAATACTAACCTTCCTTCTGCATCAGTATTTAATACTTCAACATTTGTCCCTTTATAAGATTTAATTATATCTCCTGGCTTATAAGCCGTTCCACTTGGCATATTTTCTACCAAACCTATTATTCCAGCATAGGTAAAATTATAATTTAGAGAACTTAATAAATTTATTACAGCAGTGACAACCGCCGATCCACCCATATCCCATTTCATTTCTTCCATTCCACTTGAAGGCTTAATAGATATACCGCCACTATCAAAACAAACACCTTTACCAACAAAAAGAATATCAACTTCTTTCACTTTAGGATCTTTAGGTCCAAAAGTAACAACACGTGGTTCTCTCTGACTCCCCTGATTCACAGCTAAAAGACAATTTAATCCAATCTTAGTAATTTGTTTTTTATCTAAAACTTTCACGGGTAATTTTTTACCTAAATTTTCGCTTATAAATTTTGCATAACTTTCAGGGTAAAGAATATTCGAAGGTTCAGATACAAGATTTTTTAACATAACTATTGAATTATTTAGAGAATTTGCATATTTAGATAATTTTCCTTGTAATTTAAATTGACTGTATTTAGATTTTGAAAGATATTTGTTAAAGATAAAATCTTTTCTAATAAATCCAAAATTTACGAAATCACTAATAGATTTAGATTTAGTATTTATAAATATTTTAGAAAAGATCATTTTTTGGGAAAAATCAAAAATAAAAGCACCTATATAATTTGAATTTAGAGGTCCTGGTTCATCTTTAATGTATATATTAACTTCGATACCTGTATTTTTAGTTTGAATTTTGT